>JAJQEV010000020.1 GCA_021201475.1 Clostridiales bacterium | reverse complement strand
CAGAAATCTTCATGGATTTTCATGTAACCGGAGAAAATCCCGTTGATCAGGAAGTAGCGGCACACATCACGTTTTTCAATACTGCGCGGCCTGCGTATTCGTTGAACTATCTTACGCCGCAACAGTACGTTGATGCCTGGGGCATAGACTCCTGCTTGTTTGGCTTGAGTGTCAGATATCAGGTATGGAGTGATTGTCAAGCCAGAAGCCGCGTAAGCAGTGCGCAAGCAGGCTTTACAATCGCTCCATACCTGATACACTCCAGCCTGCCAAACAAGGATGTATCAAGAGAATCAAGCTAATGTATAGGAAACAGATATTTTCTGTAAAAATTTTAAAATTCGTGTCCAGTTTTTGTTGACTAGTGCAATCACGCAAGGGTTTAAATTTTGACATAATCGGCCTAAAAATAGGATTTTTGACACAAAAACGCCCCCTAGCGGTATCGCTAGGGGGTGTTTGTTTGGAGCAGATGATGGGAATCGAACCCACAAATCCAGCTTGGGAAGCTGGTGTTTTGCCACTAAACTACATCTGCATCTTCCGGCAACATGGATAATTATACCACGGTTCCGGAGAAATGGCAAGTCAAATTTGGGGATTTTCCCGGCGATGGGGCAAATTTTTTTCATAGAGGATGCGCAGACCGTCCAGCTGGAGCCGCTGATCCAGCACGATATTTCTGCGGCAGTAGGGCTGAACGATACCGGCCAGCCCGCCGGTCATAACGGCGGACACCGGTTCCCCCAGCTCGGCCTCCACCCGCTCCACCAGGCCGTCCAGCATGGCGGCGTGGCCGTACAGCGCGCCGGACTGCATACACTCCACCGTGTTCTGGCCGATCATGTGCCCCGGCGGGGTCAGGGGGATAGCGGGTAGCTGGGCGGCCTGGTCGGCCAGGGCGTCCACCGAAGTGCGCAGGCCGGGGATGATCATGCCCCCCAGGTAGCAGCCCCGTTTGTCGATGACGGAGAGGGTGGTGGCGGTACCCATATCGAAAAAGACAATAGGCTTGGGGTACTTCGCCATGGCTCCCACCGCGTCGGCCACCAGGTCGCTGCCCAGCTGGCTGGGGATGTCCATACGGATATTCAGCCCGGTCTTGATGCCGGAGGAGACGGTCAGGAACCGCTTGCCGGTGAGCAGCTCCATAGCGCGGGCCATCACCGTCCGGAGGGAGGGCACCACGGAGGAGAGGATGCCCCCTTCGATGCCGGAGGGGGCGACGCCGTGGAGGCGCAGGATGCCCTCCACCAGCATGGCGTACTCCTCCTCGGTCTTGCGGTGGTCGGTGCCGCAGTGGGCCTGAAAGCGGAGGGCCATACCCTCGTAACCGCCGAAGGTGATGTTGGTGTTGCCGATGTCGATGCAGAGAATCATGGTCGTACCTCCGTTTCGGGTGGTTCGTGGCTAGTAGCTAGTAGAATGTGAAAACGAAAGCCTTGATTTATTTGACCATCACAAAATACCAACGGAACGGACTGTGACGCTGTTCAGATAGGCACACGGTTCCGCTTTTTGCAATCGTATATGTAGGGGCGGCCCCTGGCCGGTGCGCAGAAACCGCCTGCTCATCCCAGGCGGGCAAGGGCCACCCCTACAGAAAAGTGAGGATTTAGACCGGATAGAGCAAGGGGGAGCCGCTGCGCTCCAGCGCACCGGCCCCCCGCCGAGGGGCCTCAACCCTCCTTATGCACGAATTTCAGCAGCGGCACCGTGACTGCGGTGGAAATGACGCAGCCCACCACGGCCTCCAGCAGCCCCTGGAAGCCTACCAGCACCACCACGAAGGAGAAGGGGTTCGTCACCCCCAGGCTGACCACCAGGTTCTGGACGTACTCGCAGTTGTAGAACAGCAGCACCAGGGCGCTCATGTAGAAAAGGGTGTTCAGCAGCGGCGTGGCGATGCCGCCGATGGCGCAGCACAGCTTGGTCTTGCCCTTCAGCAGCTTCTTTGCAGCCAGGTAGACCAGCCCCGCGCACAGGCCGCACAGCAGCCGGGCCACCACGGCCAGGATGAAACTCCGCGCCGGGCTGACGGCGAACAGGGCGGTGCCCATAACGCTCTTGCCCTGCATCATGTTGAAGAAGCTGGTCAGGCCGAACGCCACCCCCAGCAGCGCCCCGGCGGAGGGGCCTAACAGCATGGCGCCGATGGCCACCGGAATGGTAAGGAAGCTCAGCGAGAGAGGGCCGACTACCAGGTAGCCCAGGGGCGTGTAGGCCATGACCAAAATCAGGGCTACCAGCAGCGCCAGCTCACATAGCCTGCGGACGTTGGTACGTTTGGGGGACGGGTTCCGGGGGTTTGCGTTTTCCATATAAAATTACCTCCTGCTGCCGTTTTCCGCCTTGGGAAATACAGCACAGTTATATTTGCCCGGCCCTGAATCTGCCTTCCCTGCCATCTTCCATGGGGAAGTATCGCGGGAGCCGCCTCAGGACGGACGGGTTCATTATAAAGCAGAACGCTCCGGTTTGCAACTGTTTTTTACCGGGGCAGGTCGCAGGCCGCCTTCAGCCCATAGGCTCCCCTGGCGGACAGCACCGCCCGGTTCACCGCCTTGCCCGTCACATAGGCCGCTAGGGTACCTACCACGTCCAGCGCTGCCGGTTCCCTGCCCACGGAGACGGCGTAGAGGCTGTCCCCGTCGGCGGTGGTGTTCACCGGGCGGATGGTGCGGGCGTAGCCGTTGGAGGCCATAGCCGCCAGCTTGTTCATCTCCGACTTGGAGAAGCTGCCGTTGGTGACTACGCAGCCGATGGTGGTGTTGCCCACGAAGGCGTTCTCCACCGGCCGCTCGATGGCGGCGTAGCTGGTCAGCTCGGTGGAGCGGAGGCTGGCTCTGTCCTCCCCCAGCAGGCCCGCCAGGGGCGCGCCGGTGTCGATGTCGTACACGTCCCCCAGGGCGTTGACGGCCACCACCGCCCCCACCTGGATCCTGCCCACCTGAACGGCGTAGATGCCCACGCCGCTCTTCATGGCATAGTCCGCGCCCAGCAGCTTGCCCACGGTGCAGCCGGTGCCCACTCCCACATTGCCCTCCTGGAGGATGCCCCGCTGGGCGTCCTGGCAGGCGGCGTAGGCCATGGCCTGGTCCGGGCGGACGCGGAAGTCCCCCACCGCCAGGTCAAAGACGCAGCTCTCGCAGACCAGGGGCACCTTCGTCACCCCCACGTCAAAGCCGACGCCCCGCTCTTCCAGGTAGCGGAGGACACCTCCCGCCGCGTCCAGGCCGAAGGCGCTGCCGCCGGACAGCAGCACCCCGTTCAGCCCCTGAGAGGCCATCCGGGGGTCGGTCAGCGGCGTCTCCCGGGAGGCGGGGCCGCCGCCCCGGATTTCGCACCCCGCCGGGCAGAGGCTGGGAAAGAGGAGGACGGTGCAGCCGGTGGCCGCCCCCTCGTCCTGGGCGTGGCCCACCTGTACGCCGCAGATGTCCAAAATGCTGATTTCCTTCATGAGAAGCCCTCCTAATGCCCATGATTTGATTCAGCTACATTATAATGCGGTTTGGGCGGAAAGGCAACGGACTGGTGTGGAATTTGTGGACGGAATCAGGGGATTGCGCACCTCCCCGTTGCAAAGCCGGCCGGAATCTGTTATACTGATGCAGACAATCAAACGATTCGCAGCAGCCGCCGGGCCCCGGCGGCCCCGCAAAAGAGGTACTCCTTATGCTGAAAGATAAAACGATTCTCCTGGGCGTCACCGGCGGCATCGCCTGCTACAAAAGCGCCATGCTGGCCTCCGCCCTGGTGAAGCAGCACGCCAACGTGCAGGTGGTGATGACGAAGCACGCCACCGAGTTCATCACCCCCCTGACCTTTGAGCAGCTGACGGGGCATCGTGTGGCGGTGGACACCTTTGACCGCAGCTTCCCCTATCAAGTGGGGCATATCTCCCTGGCGAATCAGGCCGACCTGGTGCTGATCGCCCCGGCCACCGCCAACGTGCTGGCAAAGCTTGCAGGCGGCCTGGCGGACGATATGCTGACCACCACCGTGCTGGCCTGCCGCTGCCCCAAGATCGCCGCCCCGGCCATGAACACCGGAATGTACGAAAATCCGGTCACTCAGGACAATCTGGACAAGCTCCGCCGCTACGGCTGGGAAATCGTGGAGCCGGCCAGCGGCCACCTGGCCTGCGGTACCGAGGGCAAGGGCCGGATGCCGGAGCCGGAGGAGCTGCTCCAGGTCTGCCTCCACGCCCTGTCCCACGAGAAGGACATGGCGGGGAAACGGGTGCTGGTGACGGCAGGCCCCACCCAGGAGGACATCGACCCGGTGCGCTACCTGACCAACCGCTCCTCCGGCAAGATGGGCTACGCCATTGCGAAAGCCGCCTCCGCCCGGGGGGCGGAGGTGACGCTGGTGTCCGGCCCGGTGAGCCTGCCGGAGCCGCCCTATGTGGAGGTGGTGAACGTCCGCTCTGCGGCGGAGATGTTCGACGCCGTCATCGGCCGCAGCGGGGAGATGGACATCATCATCAAGGCCGCCGCCGTAGCGGATTACCGCCCCGCTTCTGTGGCGGAGGACAAGGTGAAGAAGGGGGACGGCGACCTCTCCATCCCACTGACCCGCACCCGGGACATTTTGCAATATCTGGGTGACCACAAGCGCCCCGGCCAGTTCCTGTGCGGCTTCTCCATGGAGACCAAGGACATGGTGGCCAGCAGCCGGAAGAAGCTGGAGAGGAAGCACCTGGACCTGATTGCCGCCAACAACGTGAAGGTGGCGGGGGCGGGCTTCGCCGGGGACACCAACATCCTGACCCTCATCTCCCCCGACAGTATGGAGGAACTGCCCCTTCTGACCAAGGAGGAGGCCGCCCACGCCCTGCTGGATGCCATCCTGAAGCGGATGGCGTAAGCCCCACGCGGGCCGCAGAAAAACGGAGCAGACGTCTGACCAACACCGGTCAGCCGCCTGCTCCGTTTTGCGCTTCGGCTTTACTGTCTTTTATAGAACCGCCCCTGACCAGGGGATTGGTCAGAGGCGGTTTTTCCCCTCCTGCGGCGAAAAACAGGAAATGATTGCCCTTCCTGTCGCATTTTACCGGAACTTTACCGGCGTTTGGTTTCAAACCTTACATATAGGCTGTACAATGAAGCTGTACAGCTTTCCGCTGTAAACATAACGATTGCAATCAGTTGCAAGAAAAGAAAGGTAGCGTACTTCATGCGGAACAGGAAACGAATCCTCCCGCTGCTTCTGACCGTGGCGCTGACCCTGAGCGGCTGCGGCGCGGAGGGGCAAACCCTGGCGGCGGTGGACGGTCTGGACGACCTGGGCGCGGTTCAGGTTGTGTCCAGAGAGGAAGGCTCCGGCACCCGGAGCGCCTTTGCGGAACTGGTGGGCTTTGACGAGAGCACGGACGGTGAAAGCATCGACGCCACGGTGGCCACGGCGCTGGTGGCCACGGACGCCGAGACGGTGATTGCCGCCGTGGAGGCCGACCCGTCGGCGGTGGGCTACGTCTCCATGGGCGCGCTGGATGCCCTGGAGGGGGCGAAGGCGCTGGCGGTGGACGGCGTGGAGGCCACGCTGAACAACGTGAAGCGCGGCAGCTATCCCCTGAGCAGGCCCTTCTGCCTGGCCTGGAGCAGCAGCCTCAGTGAACTGGAGCAGGACTTCCTGACCTATGTGCTGGGGAAGGGGCAGGACATTGTGGCCCAGGGCTATGTGACGGTGGCGGACAGCACCACCTTCCTCTCCGGGAGGCAATCCGGCGCCATCACCATCCACGGCTCTACCTCTGCCGCTCCCCTGCTGGAGGAACTGGCGGCGGAGTACATGACGCTGAATCCCAACGCCACGGTGGAGGTAACGGCCTCCGACTCCACCACCGGCCTGAACGACGCCATGCAGGGCAACTGCGACTTTGGCGCGGCCTCCCGTGAGCTGAAAGACTACGAGGCGGAGCTGCTGGACTGCGAAATCATCGCCAGGGACGGCATCGCCGTCCTCGTCAACGATGAGAACCCCCTGGACGCCGTCACGCTGGAGGAGCTGCGGGGCCTCTTCACCGGAACCATCGTGGAGTGGAATACCATCAATACAGAAAGGGAAGACTAAGATGAACGACACATTGCAAATTATCTTCGGCCTGTTTGGCGGCCTGGCCATCTTTATTTACGGCATGAACCTGATGAGCGAGTGTCTCCAGAAGGCGGCGGGAGAGCGGATGAAGCAGATCCTGGGCCTGCTGACCCGGAACCGGCTCATGGGCGTAGTCGCCGGTGCGCTGGTGACGGCGGTGCTGCAAAGCAGCAGCGCCACCACCGTTATGGCTATCGGCTTCGTCAGCGCGGGGCTGATGTCGCTGCCCCAGGCCATCTCCATCATTTTCGGCGCCAACATCGGCACCACCATCACCGCCCAAATCATCGCCTTTAAAATCACGGACTATATCTATGTATTCGTGTTCGCGGGCTTCCTCGTGTCCTTCCTCAGCAAGAACGAGAAGGTGAAGAACATTGGCCGGACGGTGTTCGCCTTCGGCCTGCTGTTCCTGGGCATCGAGACCATGGGCGACGTGATGAAGCCCCTGGCCTCCAGCCCGGTGTTCACCAACATGATTGCCCAGGTGGCGGATATTCCCGTGCTGGGCGTGGCCGTGGGCACCCTGATGACCCTGGTGGTGCAGAGCAGCAGCGCCACCATCGCCGTGCTGCAAAACTTCGCCTCCCAGGCCGGCCCGGACGGCGTGACCAGCATCCTGGGTTTGGCGGGTGCCATCCCCATCCTGCTGGGTGACAATATCGGCACCACCATCACCGCCCTGCTGGCCTGCGTGGGCCAGTCCAGAGACGCCAAGCGGACGGCGGTGGCCCACAGCATCTTCAACATCTCCGGCGCACTGCTGTTCATCTGGTTCGTAAAGCCCTACGCGGCGTTTATCCAGTACATCTCCCCCAAAGGGGTTGAGGTGGAGGTCATCTCCCGGCAAATCGCCAACGCCCACACCATCTTCAACCTGACCATGACGATCATCTGGATTTTCCTGCTGGGCGTGATGGTAAAAATCGTCACAAAGCTCATCCCCGACGGCAAGGAGGGGCTGGCAGACCTGTCCAAACCCTGCTACCTGGATAAGAACATCCTGACCCAGCCCGCGGCGGCCCTCCGCCTGGTGGCCCAGGAGGTGCTCCATTGCAGCGAGATGGTAAAGACCATGCTGCTGGACGTGAAGGAAGCCGTGGGAAGCGGCAGCACCGACAGCCTGCAGAAGGTCAAAACCTACGGCGAGGCGCTGGACAGCCTCCATGTGGAGATTCACGAGTATCTGGCAGAGCTGTTCTCCGCCGGTGTGCTGACGGAGCAGCAGGCGTCCCAGACAGCCCAGCTGCTGTACGTCCTCAGCGATGTGGAGCGAATGGGCGGTCTGGCCGTGGAGCTGGGGGATTCCCTCCAGGCGCGGAAGGAGAAAAAATACAACTACTCCCCGGAGGCCATGGGCGACCTGGAGAAGAGCCTGACCTATATTGAGTCCATGTACGAAGACGCCATGACCGCCCTGGCCAGCGGCTCCCTGGAGCCGCTGCAGCGGAGCCTGGAGCAGAAGGAGACAGTGCTGGATCTGGATATTGAGATGCGGAAGCAGCATGTGCAGCGGGTAAACAAAGGCACCTGCAAAAAGAAGCTGTCCGTCCCCTTCATGCGGATTTTGCACTGCATTGACCGCATGGGCAACAGCTGCGTGAACCTGGCCGAGGTGGCCTCCAATCAGATGAGCTTCACCTACTTCATCGGGGCAGAGAGCAAATGATTTACCGGCTTGGCAACCAGCTTCAGGAGACGACCCTGGAGGATGTCCTCCAGGGGGAGGGCTTCGCCGTGTTCCTGACCAGCGAGGAGGAGTGCCCGGGGCTGCTGGAGACGCTGGACATCCATGCAGAGCTGGACATCTCCCTGTCCGACATCCGGTTCTGCAAGGTGGAGAGCCAGCAGGAGTGCCTCTACGGCACCTTTGCAATCCCCCGTCTGCTGGACATTCTGGGCAGCCGGTATCAGATGGCCTGCGTCATCACCCGGCAGTTCGTGGTGCTGATCGACAACAGCGGCTTCGCCCAGCGGCTCATCGACCGCATCCGGGCGAAAAAGGTGCATCAGGGGGAGACCAGGGAGCGGTTCCTGTACAACTTCATCGCGGAGTTTATCTCCCGGGACGCGGAGCTGCTGGAGTCCTGTGAGCGCGCCCTGATGGAGATGGAGGACGAGACGGCAAAGGGTATCTCCGACCACTTCCAGAGCCGCCTTCAGCCCGTCCGGAAACAGCTGCTGACCCTTCGGAGCTACTATGACCAGCTGGCGGACATGGCCCGGGAGCTGGAGGAGAACGAGGACCGGTACTTTGCCCGGAAGCAGCTGAAATACTTCGGCACCGCCGCAGACCGGGCAGAGCGGTTAAAAGACCGCACCAGCTACCTGCTGGAGTACGCCCAGCAGGTGCGGGACGCCTATCAGGCCCTGGTGGACGCCAGGCAGAACGACAATATGAAGTTCCTGACCATCATCTCCACCATCTTCTTCCCCCTGACCCTGATTACCGGGTGGTACGGGATGAACTTTGAGAATATGCCGGAGCTGGAGACCGGGTACCCGGTCATTATTCTGGTCAGCGTCGTCGTAGTGGCGGCCTGCCTGTTGGTCTTTAAAAAGAAAAAAATACTGTAATAGGAGCGTAAAACGCATGAATCAAACCAGTTGCAGTCGGGGCAGGAATCGCCTGTGATTTGCGGAATCGTCGATGTAGGGTCCAATACCATCCGCCTGTCCCTCTACCGCTGCGAGGCGGAGGGCAACCATCTGCTGATGCACCGGAAGGTCATGGCGGGGCTTGCCAGCTATGTGGAAGGCGGCAGGCTGTCAGCGGAGGGCGTCCAGGTGGTGTGCCACGTCCTGACCAGCTACCGGGCGCTGCTGGACAATCTGGGCATTGAGCCCATGTATGTATTCGCTACGGCGTCGTTGCGGAACATCTCCAACACAGAGGATGTGGTGGCGGAGATTTTGGCGGAGACCGGCCTGACCGTGGATGTCATCTCCGGCGAGGAGGAGGCCGCCCTCTCCTTCCGGGGGGCGCTGCTGGGCATCACCCATGACAGCGGGCTGATGCTGGACCTGGGCGGCGGCTCCACCGAGCTGCTGGAATATGAGGACAGGGCGATTTTGTCGGCCTGCAGCCTGCCCATCGGGTCGCTGAACCTGTTCAACCGTTTTGTGTCCAAGCTGCACCCCACCAAGGAGGAGTGCAAGGCCATTCAGGGCGAGGTGGAGGCGCAGCTGAGGAAAGCCGGAGTGGAGCTACGCCCCGCGGCCCATATCTGCGGGGTGGGCGGCACCGTGCGGGCCGCCTGCAAGGTGGCGAACCACTTCTTTGCCCGCCCAGCGGACTGCCGGGTGCTGACCGCCGAGGAGTTGCGGCAGCTGGTGAAGCGGTGCAAGCGGATGGACAGGGAAACGATACAGGCGCTTTTGAAGGTTGCGCCGGAGCGGATACACACCCTGGTGCCGGGGCTGCTGGTGCTGGACACCATCTGCCAGCGCTGCGGCGGAACGGACATCACCGTCAGCGCCTGCGGCGTCCGGGAAGGCTATCTGCATAAGCGTGTGTTAGGAGAGAAGGAACATGAATAAAGAAATCGATACAAGATACACCCAGGATCGGGAGCTTTCCTGGCTGCGGTTCAACGAGCGGGTGCTGGAGGAGGCCAGGGACGAAAGCGTCCCCCTGATGGAGCGGCTGAAATTCGCCGCCATCTTCGCCAGCAACCTGGACGAATTTTTCATGGTGCGGGTGGGCTCCCTCTACGATATGACCCTCATCAAGGAGACCCACTTCGATAATAAGACGGGGAAGACGCCCCAGGAGCAGCTTCAGGACATCTTTAAAGCGGTCATCCCCCTCTATAAGCAGCGGGATAAGGTCATTGACGAGCTGGAGGGCCGGTGCCGGGCCTGCAACATTTGCCGCCTACGGTTTGGGGAACTGGACAGCAAGGCGAAGAAGCAGGTAACCGCCTGGTTTGAGAATGAAGTTCGCCCCATCCTCTCCCCCCAGATCGTGGACATTCACCACCCCTTCCCCCACCTGCCCAACAAAGGGCTGTCCATCGCCCTGATTTTGCAGGGGGATGGGAAGGAACTGCTGGGCATCCTGCCGGTGCCCGACGCCCTGCCGCCCTTCCTGCGGCTGGAGGAGCGGGGCGTTCACTACATCCTGACAGAGGATGTGCTGCTGGAGTTCGCCGGGCAGATCTTTGACCAGTTCACCATCACCGACCGGGCGGTCATCTGCGTCACCCGCAACGCCGACATCACCCCGGAGGACGAGGCCTACGACGTGGACATGGACTTCCGTCAGCATATGCGCAAGGTGGTAAAGAAGCGCACCCGCCTGGCCCCGGTACGGCTGGAGATTCAGGGCGGTCAGGGGGACAAGCTGACCGACATCCTGTGCCAACGGCTGGCCCTGGCCAGGGAGCAGGTGTTCCGGGTGAAGTCCCCCATTCACCTGGGGTACCTCTTCAAGCTGGGAAGCCTGCTGCCCAAGGAGAGCGCCGCCGCCCTCTGCGACCCGCCCTATACCCCCCAGTGGAGGGGGGGGCGGGTGGGCGAGACTGAG
>JAJQEV010000062.1 GCA_021201475.1 Clostridiales bacterium | reverse complement strand
CTGCTATGCTGCCTTCCGGGAGGGACGGCAGGCGCTGGTGGTGGCGCTGGCGGTCAGCGCAGTGTTCTTCGCGGCGTGGCTCGCCCTTGGCGGCGCTCTCTACGCGATGACCACCCTGCAAAAGGCGCTGCCCCTGTTGGGGGCGTCCGTTGTAGGGGCGGTGCCGGCCGGCTTTGTGGGGGCCGCCGGCAGGGGCAGGGGGCAGCGCAGAAAATCCTCCTGAGCATCGAAGGGAGGCCCAGCCCTTCGATGGAGGCCGATGCCGCCGACGGGAGACGCTTCTACGCCTTTGCTGCGGAGAGGGTGGGCTCCTACGGAAAAACAGAGTAACATAGCCAGCCGAAGCCCGCAGAGCCTGCCCCAGCGGCACAGGCGGTAGCCGCGTCAGTGGGAGGCATCACGCCTGTTTCCTGCGGAACCGGCTGACGTCAGGAGAAGGCTGAGCAGGTTGGCCGACACAGGAAGTGGCTTCAGCGGGGGTTCCCGGAACTCTTGCTGAAGCCGCCTTTCTTTTGCTTTTGCGCGTCTGCCGTGGAGCGCCTCCCATGTGATGCGTCAAGCAGGGGATACCGTCCTTGGAACGAAGACTCGTATAAGCGCAGGGGGGTTCCGCACGGACGCTATCCTTTCGTCCCTAGCTCCTTCAATATCCTGCTTGTCAGTACAAAGGCCAGAAGGAAGGCGAACACATCGGAGACCGGCTGCGCGAGCTGCAGCCCGCGCAGGCCAAGCACGGATGGGAGGATGGCCAACACGGGAATCAGAAACAGCCCCTGCCGCGCGCAGGAAATGATGGACGCACGAAAGCCGTATCCGATGGATTGAGAGAGCATATTGCACATGATGTAGTAGCCCCAGAGCGGCATGGTGACCAACTGCGCACGCAGCGCGAAGGTGCCAATTTCAATCACCTGCGCATCGTCCCTCCGGAACAGCTCGATAATGTGGCCGGAGAACAGCAGGGAAATTACGCACAGGATGAGCAACGCTGCTGTTGCGATCTTTACGCAGAACCAGAACGCCCGCTTGACGCGGTCGTATTGCTTTGCACCAAAATTGAATGCGCAGACTGGCTGAAAGCCCTGCCCAAAGCCGATGACGACGGAATTGATGAACATCGTGAAGCGCGAAACGATGGACATTGCCGCTACCGCTGCGTCACCGTACCCTCCGGCGATGGAATTCAGCATCACGGACGAGATGCTTGCGATGCCCTGCCGCGCAAGAGAGGGCGCGCCCGTATATAGGATTCTTCCATACATCTGCACAGTTGGGCGGTAATTGCGGGGGGTGATCCGAATCGCGTCTTTATGCGTATTGCACATAAACAGAAGAATGCAGAAGCTGACAAACTGGGAGAAGCCGGTTGCGACCCCGGCGCCCATTGTGCCCATCCCGGCGCCGAAAATGAGAATCGGGTCGAGAATCATGTTCAGAATGCCGCCGGTGGTGATGCCCACCATGGAATAGACAGACAGCCCCTGGAACCGCAGCAGATTGTTCATGATAAACGAACACATCATAAACGGCGCAGCCAGGAAGATGTAGCGGGCATAGGCCACCGCGTAAGGGGCAATCGTTTCCGTGGAGCCCAACAGCATGACGATGGATTCCATCTGCGTCATGCCCAGCACCGCAACCACGCACCCGAGCCCAAAGCCGGTAAACCAGGCCACCGATGCATAGTGCTTTGCATCTTCCTCCTGGCCCTTTCCCAGCAGCTGAGAAATCTGATTTCCCGCGCCCATGCCAATCATAAAGGAAAAAGCCTGTATCAGCGACATTGCCGAGTAGATGATACCCACAGCGCCGGATGCGGACGTGCCGAGCTGGCTGACAAAGAAGGTGTCTGCCATATTGTAGATAGAAGTAATCAGCATTGACAGAATGGTCGGTCCCGCAAGCGCAGGGATTACTTTTTCCACCGGGTCGTTCAGCATACGCTCATTGCGGGAACGCGGCACTTTTTCTTTCGTTTTTCGCATATCAGTCCCTCTTTGCTGTTAGGAATATTATAAATGTTACACTTCCACGGCAACTGATTGTATCACATATTTATGAACTTTTCTACCCACATTGTGCCTGCCAGGTAAAAAATGTTGGCAAAGGGGTCAAAAAGACGGGCGCTCTTGCCCGACTGCTTGTGTAAACCGTGCTGGGGCTGAAATGAGTGAAAAGACAACAACCGACAGCCTGCACATTGGTCCTTCAGCACGCCTCTCGGCGGGGAGGGGGACGCCACCGGATGTCGATGATTGCCATATTCGCCGGAATCGATCCGCCGCTTCAGTTCTTCCATGGCTCGATTCATACGGTTCTGCAAACAGTGTGCCCCTCAGTTCCACCCGCCCATTCATAAGAGGCAGTTCACAGATTGCAACGCGCTCCGCGAAGGTCAGGGTTCGCTCAGGTCGCAGCGGGATATTGCAATAGCAGGGAACCTCTGAACAGATGCAGCTACGGCGTCCTGCGGCAAGGCTGCGCCGCAAACGCGCAGGCATTCTCGCAAATCACACGTGCTCATTCATTCAGAGGTTCCCTGTTGTTGCCTGCCGCTGCCGATGGCAGCGGCAAACGTTTTTCGTTCCGTATGGAAAGGGGAGACCGCAGACCATAGGTGTCCCTTGCCGGAGCAGATTCTCCGGCGTTCGGTTTCGTTGGTGGGCGGCGGTTCAGGGCTCCGCTCCGGTAGCAAGACCCACTGTTCTGCCGGACGATGCCGGAGGCCGTCCCCAGACTCCATGCAAATCCCGCCCGGTCAGCGCCTCTGCGCGGCAAATCTCCCGATCAAAATAGTCCATCAGGTAGGTCCTGGTTTCCGGCAGTACCTTGCTCTTGTCCATGTCCTGTGCCAGGCATTCCGACCGCACCCGCAGGAAATACCGGCGGAACCGCTCATAGAGCTTCGGCCCCCAATAGGGCATGGCGCAGAGGTCGTAAAACAGGTAGTTCATTCCCTTAACCCAGTACAGCTTTTTGGCGCATAGTGGGGAGACGGCGCACTCGTTGCCCTCGTTGCTTTTCAGGTTATAGGAAATCTCCGGAGCATCAGGCGCGCCGACGAAGTCATAAATCTCCTGGCAGGCGGTGTGTTGATCCCGGATAAACTCCTCAAAGAGGACAAACTTCATATTTTTTCGGTCAAAGTGCTCCAGGTACTCGGAAATGCAGGTGGCGTAATTGCTCTGGGACAGCACAATATACTTCATCTGCCGCTTCATCACCTGGCTCCGCCGCCTGGGATTGTCCAGCACAAAATGGACGTAGTGGTCAAAGCCTTGGGCGTGACCGTGCTCCGCATCATAACGGATGTCCCGGGCGCTCAGGAAGCCCCTGGCCAGAAAGTACCGGTAAGCGGAATAGCTGCGGTCCACCGGATTGCGCATCATGAAAATCATTTTTGTGTCCGGCGACATAGTCTGGCTGACCTTTTTCGCGCAGCCGCCGTAGGTCAGCCCCGCGTTGACCTCGCCCGTCAATCTGGGGTCCTCCGGCTGGAGGTGCCCGAAGTAGCGCCAGTTATAGAACCGCGTTCCGCCGCAGATGATGTGCCAGGCGGGCACACGGTAGTACATCGGCTCCTTTACGTCCCGGCAGAGGGCGATTTGCGGGTGCTGCTTTAAAAGCGCATATAGCGTTGTGGTGCCGCACTTTTGAAAGCCCATACAGACAAAATCGGGATACCCCATGTTCTAATACCTCCTGGCGTCAGCCGCCAAAAAAGGCAGGGAGCACATTGCTATCCTTCTGCGGCAGCCTCCGGCGGGTGCTGCCTATAAACAGGGACACAATGGGCCGTACCATGCTTTTGATAAAGGTGAAGATCTCCCGACACCCTGAGTCGGTGCAGAGACGCTCCGCAAACCGAGCGTTCAGACAGGAGACGGTTGTCACAGGCGAAGCGCACTGCCGTCAGAAGCGTCCGAAGCCTGTGCCGCTCCGCATCCATCAGATGCGCTCCGCAATGCAGCGTAGAATTTCATCCACGCAGGCTTCCACGCTCTGATCTGCGGTGTTGACTGTCAACTCGGCGTTCTGGGGTACCTCAAATGGGCTGGAAATACCGGTGAAGTCTGGAATCTCACCGTTCCGGGCCTTTTGATACAGCCCCTTGACGTCCCTGCGCTCGCACTCCTCCAGGGGGGTGCTGACATAAACCTCAAAGAAGTCGCTGCCGATCACCTCGCGGGCGTTGTTCCGATCCCGCTCAAAGGGGGAGATGAAGGAGGTCATCACGATGAGGCCGGCGTCGTTCATCAGTTTGGCCACCTCCGCAATGCGGCGAATATTTTCCACCCGGTCGGCCTCTTCAAAGCCCAGGTTCTTATTCAGCCCCATGCGGATGTTATCGCCGTCCAGCAGCATGGTGTGCTTCCCCATGGCCACCAGACGCTTCTCCAGCTCGTTGGCCAGGGCGGATTTTCCTGAGCCGGAAAGACCGGTGAACCACACCGTCAACGGTTTCTGGTTCTTCTGGGCAGCCCGAAGTTCCTTCGTAATGTCCGTTTCCTGATAGACCAGGTGCTTATCACGGCTCAGGGGGCCTATCACCGTGCCGCAGGCCGAGGTCATGTTGGAGACCCGGTCAATGAGCAGGAAGCAACCCAGCGCTTTGTCGCACTTGCCGCCGTGACGGCTCTGGAATCGGTTGAAAATCACCTTGTCCGAAGCGGCAATGTCGCAGACCGCCAACTCGTTCTTTTTCAGCCGGTCCGCAGGGATGCGAGAACCGGTATTGATGTCCACCTTGTGCCGAATTTTCAGCACAGTGGCCGGAACCTGCTTGGTTCCCAGCTTTAAAATGTAATTGCGTCCGGCAGAGAGGGAAACATCGTCCATCCAGAGGATGGTCGCGGTGAACAGCCGACCCAGATTCAGGTTGGCATCCTTCATAATGACATCGCCCCGGGAGATGTCGATCTCCCGGTCCAGCTGGACGGTGACAGCCTCTCCTGCCGCAATCTGCTCTGCCGGCTGGCCTGCCATCAGAAGATGGTTCACATGGGCCGTCTCCCCGCTGGGCAGAACGGTGACCTCGTCCCCCACCCGGAGCCGACCGCAGGCTACCTGCCCCTGGAAGCCCCGGAAGGTGCGGTCCGGACGGCAAACCCGCTGCACCGGCAGCACAAAACCGTTTTTGATGCTGTCATCCGTCACCTGAATCTGCTCCAGGTAGCTCAGCAGTGCCGGCCCTTCGTACCAATACATATTGGTGGAGGGTCGGGTCACGTTGTCGCCCTCGGTGGCTGACACGGGGATGACCGTCACAGAGACGGGCAGGAACTCCGCCGCCAGTCGCCGCAGGTCCCGCTCCAGCTCATAGAACCGATAGCGGTTATACTGCACCAGATCCATCTTGTTGACGGCGAAGACGAAGTGCCGAATCCCCATCAGGGCGCAGATTCTGGTATGCCGTCGGGTCTGGGGCAGGATGCCTTGGGTGGCATCCACCAAAATCACCGCCAAATCGGCAAAGGAGGCACCCACAGCCATATTGCGGGTGTATTCCTCATGGCCCGGCGCATCCGCCACAATGAAGCTCCTGCGCTCAGTGCTGAAATAGCGGTAGGCTACGTCAATCGTAATACCCTGCTCCCGCTCAGCCATCAGGCCGTCCAGCAGCAGCGAATAGTCCATTTTGCCGCCCCGGCTGCCCACCTTGCTGTCCAGTTCCAGCGCCTGCACCTGGTCGGCATACAGCAGCTTGGCATCGTAAAGCATATGGCCAATCAGCGTAGACTTTCCGTCATCTACACTGCCGCAGGTGACAAATTTCAGAAGTCCGCCGCTTTCGTTCATCTCATTCTTCATGGCTTAGAAATACCCTTCCCTTTTTCTGCGCTCCATGCTGCCGGCCGCCTCATGGTCAATGACCCGGCTGGTTCGTTCGGACTCCACCGCGCCCAGCGTCTCCGCCACGATGGCCTCCAGGGTATCCGCTTCGGACTCCACCGCGCCGGTCAGGGGATAGCAGCCCAGCGTGCGGAATCGCACCTTTTTCCACTGGATTTCCTCCCCTGGGCGCAGCCTCATCCGGTCGTCATCCACCATAATGATGTTGCCGTCCCGGTATACCACAGGCCGCTCCTTGGCAAAGTACAGCGGCACGATTTCAATCTGCTCCCGCATGATGTACTGCCAGATGTCCTTCTCCGTCCAGTTGGACAGGGGAAACACCCGTATGCTCTCGCCTTTATGGATTTGGGTATTGTAAAGCTGCCACATCTCCGGCCGCTGCTTCTTCGGCTCCCAGCCGTGGGAGCTGTTCCGGAAGGAAAACACCCGTTCCTTGGCGCGGGACTTTTCCTCATCCCGCCGTCCGCCGCCGAAGGCCGCCGTAAATCCGTAGAGATCCAGGGCATCCCGCAGCGCCTTGGTTTTCATGATATCCGTGTAGGCAGCGCCGTGGTCAAAGGGGTTGATGCCCTGGCGCACACCGTCCATGTTGGTGTAAACCAGCATCTCGATGCCCTTTTCCTTGGCTATTCGATCCCGAAATGCAATCATCTCCCGGAATTTCCAGGTGGTGTCGATATGCAGGAAAGGAAACGGCGGCTTCTCCGGGTAAAATGCCTTCAGCGCCAGATGCAGCATCACAGAGCTGTCCTTGCCGATGGAATACAGCATAACCGGCTTTTCGCACTCCGCCGCCACCTCTCGCATGATATAGATGGATTCCGCTTCCAGTTCATCTAAGTGTGACATTTCAATCTTGCCTTCCCATGTTTCTCTGTTGAACCATGCGCAATGCAGCAGGAAAGTATACACCTGCGCCCCTATCATGCATGGTTGGCTGATAGACGTTAAAATCATACTTGTTTCGCTATCGGATGTCAACCATTCTGAGTGTACGATAAGTAAAAAAATTGTAAATTTCACAGAGTATATCACACCTATGCTGTCAGAAACAGCGGAATAGTCGGCAACGATACTGCGCATCAGCAGGCGGGAACTACTCCATGCTGATATCCCTGAGCAGCTCATTTTCCACGACCTGCGTGCGCCCTCCCTTCATACAGTAAACCCGGTGCAGGAAGACGTTCACATGCTCCCCAAGGCAAATCTCCCTGCGCTCCAGAGAGCGGTTGGTCAGTAATGTGATTCCGTGGACCTTCAGCCGCACCTCCAGGAAGCTGCCCCGGAAGCTGATGCCGGTGACGACGCCGTCCTCCGCCCGGTCCGTATAGTCCTGCATTTGGGAGTTGTCCTTCTTGAACGCATCCACGAACTCAGGCCGAATTAAAATCTTCTGTCCCGCCGGCAGGCGCTCAAAGCCCCGGAAGCCGGAAAGGCTCTCCACCACACTGGAATTGCCCGCGAACTGGGCCACAAAGGGGGTCTTGGGGTGCAGGTAAATCTCCGCCGGCGGCCCCATCTGCTCGATGCGGCCCTCGTTGAGGATGATGATGTCGTCGGACACCTCCAGCGCCTCCTCCTGGTCGTGGGTGACAAAGATGCTGGTGATGCCCACTTGGACGATCATATCCCGGAGCCAGACCCGCAGCTCCTTGCGCACCTTGGCATCGATGGCTGCGAACGGTTCGTCCAGCAGTAGCAGTGCCGGATCCGGGGCGATGGCTCTGGCGAAGGCCACCCGCTGCCGCTGGCCGCCTGAGAGCTGGTTGGGATACCGTTTCTCCAGGCCGCTCAGGCCGATGAGCTGCATCAGCTCCGTGACCCTGGCGTGAATCTCTGCCTTGCTTTTCTTCTGCACCTTCAGGCCGAAGGCGATGTTGTCATAGACATTCATATAGCGGAACAGCGCATAGTTCTGAAATACGAAGCCGATGCCGCGTTCCCCGGCGGGCACATCGTTGACGTTCTTTCCGTCGATCAGAATGTCGCCGCTGTCCTGCTGCTCCAGCCCCGCAATCATGCGGAGAATGGTGGTTTTGCCGCTGCCGCTGGGGCCCAGCAGGGCGGCCATCTTCCCCTGCTCCACGCCGAAGGTGACGTCCTTAGCCGCCTCGTAGTCGTCAAACCGCTTGTTCAGATGTCTTGTCTCGATGAACATTTTTTATTCCTCCTGCTCACTGGATTTTCTGGCCCGCCATTCGGCGATGTTCTTCAAAATCAGCATGACCAGCGCCATCAGCACCAGGATGGAGGAGACCGCGAAGGCCTGGGTAATGGCCTCTGCGCCGCCGGACATATAGAGAGCGTCCACCTCCAGGGGGAGCGTAAAGGTTTCGCCCCGTGCCTTGGAGACCGCATAGACCGCGCCAAACTCCCCAAACGCACGCGCCGCGCACAGCACCATCCCGTAGATGAGGGACCACTTGATATGCGGCAACGTGACCCTGCGGAAGATGGCAAGGCCGCCCGCCCCCAGTTGTGCGGCGGCTTCCTCCTCGGCGCGGCCCTGCAGGTTCATCGCCGGCAGCAGCTCCCGCAGCACATAGGGGAAGGTCACGAAGATGGTGGCTAGCACCACGCCAGGGATGGAAAACACCAGGGCGATGTCTACGCCGAAGGTGTCGTTGAACCAGTTTACCACAGGGGTTGCCAGGCCGTTGCGGCCGAACATCATGATGAAGGACAGGCCGGCTATGACCGGAGAGATGGAGAACGGAATGTCGATCAGCGTCGTCAGCAGGCTCTTGCCCCGAAAGTCAAACTTGGTCAGAAGCCAGGAGGCCGCCAGGGCGAAGAACGTGTCCACCAGCAGGGCGATGACCGCCGCCAGCAGCGTAACCCGGAGGGCGGAGAGCGTGTTCTCCGCTGTGACGGCGCTCCAATACAGCGCCCAGCCGTCCTTCAGCGACCGATAGAGTACCTCTGCCAGCGGCCAGACCAGCATCACCGCAAAGAACAGCACTCCTGTAACGGTCAGCGCAATCTGCCCCGCAGATAGACGGCTTTTTTTCGTTCGTTTCACAGCGCACCCCCCCTTTCACTGGGTTCGTCTGGCAGCAAACCACTGCACCATATTCAGAAGGAGCATCAACAGAAAGGAAATCGCCAAAAGCACCAATGCGATGGCGGCGGCGCCGACATAATCAGCGCTGCCAGAATTCAGCTTCTGCATAATAACGTAGGAGACTACCTGGGTGCCGTTTTTTGCGCTGTTGCCGGAGATGTAGATGACGCTGCCGTACTCGCCAATGCCCCGCGCCAGCGCCAGACCGAAGCCGGTCAGCAGCGCCGGAGTCAGCTCCGGCAGGATGACGTGGCGGAAGGTGAACCCCTTCGACGCCCCCAGCGTCAGCGCCGCCTCCTCGCAGGAGGGGGGCAGTTTCCGCAGCACCGGCTGAATGGAGCGTACCACGAAGGGAATCCCCACGAACACCAGGGCGATGACCAGCCCTACCCGGCTGTAGGAGCCCTGAATGCCGATGCGGTTCAGCGCCTGCCCCAGCACCCCCTGGTCGGAGTACATTTTGGCCAGCGTAATGCCCGCCACGGCAGTGGGCAGGGCGAAGGGCAGCTCAATCATGCCGTCGATGAGCCGCTTGCCGGGGAAGTCGTAGCGTACCAGAATCCAGGCCAGAATCAGCCCAAACACACAGTTGATGGCCGCCGCCAGCAGGGCGCACAGGATGCTGGTCTGGAAGGCCCCCACCACGTTGCTTCGGGTGATCGTCTCCCAGAACTCCGCCGGGGTCAGCTCAAAGGAACGAATCAGCACCGAGGCCAGCGGCAGCAAAATCAGCAGGGACAGCATGGTGACTGTAATCCCCATCGTCAGGCCAAAGCCCGGAATGACCCTGTTCCGTTTCTTTTTCTTCATTTTGCGCTCCATCAGCTGTTATAAATCTCATCGAAGATGGCGTCGTCCTGGAAGAACTTCTCATACGCCGCATCCCAGCCGCCGAAGTCGTCGATGGTGCACAGCTCCACGTCCAGGTCAAAGACATCGGAGAACTCGTTCAAAATCTCCTCATTGGTGGGACGGTAGTAATACTCTCCGATAAGGCGCTGGGCTTCGTCGGTGTAGAGGTACTCCAGATACTCCTCTGCCACCTCCGCCGTGCCATGGTCGGCTACGTTCTCATCCACAATAGCCACGGAGGGCTCGGCCAGGATGCTGACGCTGGGGGTGATGATTTCGTACTCGTCAGGATAGTCTTCCATCGTCTGGAGCGCCTCATTCTCCCAGGCAATCAGTACATCCCCCTGGCCGTTCTCCACAAAGGTGGTGGTGGCGCCTCTTGCGCCGGAGTCCATGACCAGCACATTGGCGTAGAGTGAGTGCATGAATTCCTTGATTTGGCTCTCGTCGTCGCCATACTGCTGCTGGGCGTAATACCAGGCGGCCAGGAAGTTCCAGCAGGCCCCGCCGGAGGACTTCGGGTCAGGGGTGATGATGTCCACGTCCTCCTGCAACAGATCGTCCCAGTCCTGGATATTTTTCTCGTTTCCGGCGCGCACCAGGAAGACGATGGTGGAGGTGTAGGGTGAGCTGTTATTCTCAAACTCGTCTATCCAGCCTTCGTCGATCATGCCCTCGTCCTCAATCAGGGTGATGTCATGGGCCAGCGCCAGGGTCACCACATCGGCCTCGTTGCCCTCGATGACGGAGCGGGCCTGGGAGCCGGAACCGCCGTGGGATTGGGTAACCTCCACCGTCACACCATAGGTCTCCTCATAGTAGGCGGTAAACAGCTCGTTATACGCCGCGTAGAACTCCCGGGTGGGGTCATAGGACACGTTCAGCAGTTCGATCACCTCGCTGCCCTCCTCCGAGGTCTCGCCGGAGGACGCTCCGCAGCCGGTCAACGCCCCGGCCAGCAGGCATACGCACAGGCCCAGAGCGGCCGTTTTTATCTGTTTTTTGGATTTCAGCAGATTGCAGTTCATGGTATACTCCTTTTCGGCCAAACGTTTGCGTTACGGATATGTGATTGATTTTTCCAAAACGGTCTAATTTTTCAGAGTTTGACCTGCTTGTAACCAACAATCTACACCGTAAACACCCGATTGTCAATCCAAAATTGCGCAAACGTTTGCATAAAAAGCTTGCAATCTGCGCCCCCATCCGCTACAATGGGTTCAGATGAACGGAAAAGGGGGAACGCACCATGCCGCTGAAAGAAATTGCCGACAGGGTGGGGACATCCGTCTCCACCGTATCCCGTGTACTCAACAATACCTCGCCCAAATGCGCCTCGAAGGAGCTGCAGGAGCGCATCTGGGCGGCGGCCCACGAGCTTGGATACCGTCCCAATGAGGCCGCCCGCGCACTGCGGGGCGGCGGCATCGAAAATCCTACAGGAACAACCCTGCGGGTCTCTGTGCTGATGGCGCGGGTTCAGGATGTCGAATCGGACCCGTTTTTTGAGGATTTGCTGCACTGTCTGAGGACAGAGCTGTATGCCCAGGGGGCGCTGCTGCAACACGTTGTCTACGCTGAAGCAGACCTGGAGGCAGCCGATTCCGACGGGGTGATTGTCCTGGGCCGCTGCGCCCAATCCCTCCTGGAACGCCTTCAAAGCCGGACCGGAAATATTGTGGGCATCTGGCGCAACACCATGGATTTTAAGGTGGACGAGGTGGTCTGCGACGGCAAGAAGGCGGCGGAGCTGGCGATGGAGCATCTGATCGGGCTGGGCCACCGCAGCATCGCCTACATCGGGGACTGCTCCTTTGAAAGCCGGTATGTAGGCTATAGCAACGCATTGATTCAGCATGACATCCCCATCAATTATAATCTGATCAAATCCACCGACCAGACCTATACCCAGGGCTGCCGGGCTATTCTGGAGCTCCTGGAAGGGGAGGACGGATTCTCCGCCGTATTCTGCGCCAACGATATTACCGCAGTCAGCGTTCTCCAAACGCTGAACGAACAAAAGCGGCGCATTGGCCGCTCAATCTCGGTGATTTCCATCGATGACATCGACGGGCTGTGGGATCGGGAGCCTGCGCTGACCACCGTTCACATCCCCCGGCAGGAGATGGCGCACATGGCGGTGCAGACATTGCTGGATCGCATCCGCCGGGGGCATCAGGAGACGGTACGCATCGAGTTTCCCTGCAAAATCATTCAGCGGGAGAGCTGCACCCGGATTTGACCCGCCCTGCAACGGCATAAAGGCAGCGCCCCAGGGCGCTGCCTGATAGCCTGTCTTGCCTTTTCCTACGAGATGTGCTATACTGTCCTCAGTCAGCAGCGGAACCGCTGCAAAAAAAGGAGTTGTCCTATAATGAGTAGCATCAAAAAGTACATCGCGGAAGCCATCGGAACCTGTGTGCTGGTGACGTTTGGCTGTGGCACGGCTGTCGCGGTTGGCTGCGACAGCGCCTCCGGCAGCGGCTATCTGTTGACGGCGCTGGCCTTTGGGCTGGTCATCGTCGCTATGGCGTACAGCATCGGCAATATCTCCGGCTGTCATGTGAACCCGGCGGTCTCCATCGCAATGCTGATTCGCAAGCAGCTCTCCGGAAAAGACTTTGTGGGCTATGTGATCGCCCAGCTGGTCGGGGCTGCCCTTGGCTGCGTGATCCTTGGCATCGTGTTCGGGTTCGACTGCGGGTTTGGCGCAAACCAGATCCAGGCCGGATGGGAACAGGGTACAGTCGGCTCCGCGCTGTTGGTGGAGATTATCCTGACCTTTGTGTTCGTCCTGGCAATCATCGGCGTCACCAGCAAGGTTGAGAATACCGCGGTTTCCGGCCTGGTTATTGGCCTGACGCTGACCCTGGTACATATCCTTGGCATCGCGCTGACCGGCACCTCCGTCAACCCGGCCCGGAGCCTGATGCCCGCCCTGTTCGCCGGTGGCGATGCGCTCGCTCAGGTTTGGATTTTCATTGTCGGGCCGCTCGTCGGCGGCGCCCTTGCGGCGGTTGTGTACTCTGCGCTGGACAAGGAAGAGGCTTAATGCTGGGCTGGCACCCTGTCAGCTTCCTTGCGGCAAATGCCCCCTCTGCATGGAACACGTTCCATGCAGAGGGGGCTGTTTTGCGATAACCGTCAAACCAGACGGCGGTTAGACCGGCACGGGATACCGGCAGTGATGCAGCGGGTGCTTCGCTCCTACGTGTCGCGTCGGAGGAAAAACGCAACGCCGTGAAACTGAAACACATGGGAGTACGGGCGAAACCGGCCAGGGAAGCCTCTCTTATTCTACCCGAATCAGGAACTTCAGCTCATAGTCCTGATTGGCGGGATACTGGAACTCCGGGGCCACGGCGGGGCCGCAGCTGCCGGTGCCGATGCCCTGCTGGAAGGCCTGGATGGTGACATAGGTGCCGGTGGTGCGCTCGTCCTTCTGGTGGCGCATGGTCATCAGCTCCCGGTCACTGTAGGGCTTGACGCCTAACTCAAAGGGCTGCTCCAGAGCCTGGAAGGTGACCCGGCACGTTCCGTCAGAGACGGTGGCTGTCGTGCAGTCGCACCGGTTGCCACTCTCCTGGGGCCGGATGTTCGGCTCGGTCATGTCGGAGACGGCGCAGGAGACGGGGGCGATGGGGAACTGCTCCTTCATGTCGGCGTAGGACTCGCCCGTGCGGCCCACATAGTCCACCTTATCAAAGCTGCTACTGAGCCGAAAGCTCTTGCCAAAGCGGGGGACGATGCCTCTGCCGGAGGTGCAGTGGAGCTTGCTGGTCACCAGAATGCCCTCTGCCGTCCCCTCATAGGTGTCGGTGACGGTGAACTTGTTCTTCTTATTGCTGACCTTGGTGACCACCTGGAAGCCGTTGTCCGTCTGTTCCACAGAGACGTTCTCCTCGGTCTGGGCGCAATAGGGGGCCATGGTGTTGCGGTAGAGGGGGTCGGTGTCGTTGTCCGTCCCCACCCGGAACAGGATGGTGGACGGGTCAGCCGCCGTCAGCGTCTGGCCGCCGGGGAGGGTCAGCGTCAGGCCGCCGCCCGCCACCTTGGCCCCTGCGGGCAGAGCGCACCGCTGAGCCGGAGCCTTGGGGAGCTGCCGCGCCGCGACGACTTCCTCCTCCGCCACCTGGCGGCCCGTTTTGGTGTCGATGGTGACCACTGTGGCCCGGGCCTCGCCGTCCGTGACCTTCCCAGGTGCGACCTGAACGGTGCCTTTGCTCAGCGGGGCGACCTCCGGGATGACCGTCTGGCTGCTGCCGTCATTCCAGCGGAACTCCAGCTGGTAGCGCTGCCCGTCGGAAAAAGCGGTGGTGTTGAACAGCTCATAGGTGTTGCCGGTGACGTGGGACACCCGGATGGGGCGGTAGATGAACCGGGTAATGTGCGCCCCCGTAGAGGGCCGACGGTCAGGGTAGAAGATGCCGTCCACGCAGAAGTTCTTGTCATGCTCCCACTCGCCATGGTCGCCGCCGTAGGTGTAGCTGCCGTCCTCGTGAAGGATGGCGTGGTCCACCATCTCCCACACGCAGCCGCCCATCAGGCTGTCATAGTTGTAAATCTCCTGCCAGTAGGCCTCCATATTGCCGGGGCCGACGCCCATGGCGTGGGCGTATTCGCAGAGGAAGTATGGCCGGTCGTTCAGCGGCTTCTGCCTCCGCTGCTTCGCCCCCACGTCATGCACCATCTTCACGGAGGGGTACATCTCGCTGCCCACATCGTAGGCAATGCGCTTGCAGTGAACGGCGCTTTCATAGTGGACGGGGAGGGTGGAGTGGGCTTTCAAATAGTCATACATGGCGTCCGTATTGGCGTAGCCACCCGCCTCGTTGCCCAGGCTCCACATGACGATGGCGGTGTTACTGTGCACCTTGTCCCGCTGATAGAGCCGGGTGATGCGGTCCAGGTAGTGGGCCTGCCACTTGGGGTCGTGGCTGATGGAGTTATAGGTGGGGGGCAGCTGATGGGCGAAGGTGCCGTGGGTCTCCAGGTCGTTCTCGTCCACGATGTAGATGCCCTGCTCGTCCGCCAGCTCCAGCAGCAGGGGGTCGGGGGGATAGTGAGAGGTGCGGATGGTGTCGATGTTGAAGTCCTTGCAGACCTGGATGTCCTGTTCGATTTCGTCCGGCGTCATGGTGTAGCCGTTGGTGGGGCTGGTGTCGTGATGGTTTACCCCGTGGAACTTGATTTTCCGACCGTTGACCAGGAACACGTCGTCCTGAATCTCCACCGTCTTGAAGCCGATGCGCTCCTTCACGCAGCCGGAGGCGGTCTCATAGTACAGGTTATACAGTACCGGCTCCTCGGCGTTCCACTCCGTCACCTTCAAATCCTCGAAGGTCACGGACGCCTTTTTCCCCTTGGCCTGGACGGTGGCCGTCCGGGTGACGCCCGGCCCTTCCAGGGTAAAGGTCACGTCCGTATCCGACAGAGTCTCCGCCGACAGGGTCAGGGTGTAGCTGTCCCCCTGCTTCTCCGTCCGGGCGTCGATGTCCCACAGGTCGGTGGGGTCGCTGATGCGGAGCAGCACGTCCCGGAAAATGCCGTTGTTGCGGAACATATCCTGGCTCTCCAGATAGGTGCCGTTGCACCAGCGGCGCACCACGGCCACCAGCTCGTTCTCCCCGGCGTTCAGCTTCCCGGTCAGGTCGAACTCCGCAATGTTGTGAGCCCCCTCGGAGTAGCCCACGAAGGCCCCGTTCAGGTAGAGATCCAGGCAGGAGGCCACCCCCAGGAAGGAGATGACATAGTGCTTCTTCGGGTCGTCCACCGTGATGGCGCGGCGGTAGACGCCTACGAAGTTGTACTCCTCTCCCGGGTCCTTCCAGCGGAGGCTGATGCCCTGGTCGCAGCCCGTCCAGGAGAACACCTTCCCCGCCTTCTCCGTGGTGGGGATGATCGGGGGCTTGTAGGGGAATTGATAGCGGATGTTGACATAGAAGGGCCTGTCGTATCCCCGGAACTGCCAGCAGGCGGGAACGTCCATGGTGTCGAAGGGCACCTGATCAGTGTCCAGCGTCTCCGGCAGCTCCTTCGGACGGGGATAGAACTTGAAGTCCCACGTTCCGTTCAGGCACTGCACCTTGGGGGAGGCGTACCGCTTCTCCTTGGGCGCGACGGCGTCGGCGCTCCCGCGGTCAGGATAGGGGATGAAGTAGCTGCGGCCAGGCAGCTTGTTCACCGCAAAGGTCTCAAAGGTGCAGTAATTGGCGTTGTTGATTTGGTATCGCATGACAATCCTCCTCTTTGTTGTCCAATATGGCTGTCCTTATTGTAGCAAAGCACAGAAAATTTGACAAGCGTTTTTGCATAATTGGTTGATAATTTGACATAAATTGCACCCTGCCGGAACACGCGCAGCAGCCTGAACCGAGGCTCGGGCTGCTTGGATAGATGGCACCGGGTATCAGCGAGGCAAGTCACCAGCTGTCAGCAGAGGTCAGGCGCCGCGTTAAGAATTTTGAGGATGCTGGTCATGATTTGGGCTGGTGAGCCAAATCCAGCGTTCAACAAGTCCTGTGTTATATGGCTCGGCGGGACTAAATTTAGCCAGAACGACCCATTTACGAGCCAACACCACCAAGAAACCGTAGTGTTGACAATCCACTGGACGTGTGCTATCATCACGAAGAAAACGTGAAGAACTCGGGTAGGGGAGGCGTCATCTATGATGAAGGAAACAGGCGTAGCTGCTGGCGGCAGCCTAAATCAACTAGAAACCACCGGCGCAGGCATACCGCTGAGGCCCCATCATGGGATGTGCCTGGCCTACTATCAGGGCAAGGGCTACAGTCCGGCCTTTACCCAGGCGGCGGATGCGTTGCTGCTCCGGCTGACCGAGGAGAACCCCGTTGTGCGGCTGACGGTGGCGGCGGATGTGATGTGCGCCGCCTGCCCCAACCGGCGGGGGAGCGAATGCGCCGGGACGGGGAGTGCCTCCCGCTATGACCGGGCGGTGCTGGAGCGCTGCGGTCTGCGCGAGGGGGATGTGCTGCCCTTCCTGACGTTTGCCGCCGCCGTACAGAGCCGGATTTTAGCGCCCGGCGGACGAGCGGCGATCTGCGGCGGCTGCCAGTGGAACGAGCTGTGCGGCGGGCCGGGCCGATGGACGGAATTGGAAGAATGATAAGCAAGGACAGCTCCGCCGGGGCCTGCTGCAAGGCTCCGGCGGGGTTTTCCCTGCGTTTTTCGGTTACATGGTTTTAAAAAGGCGCGGAACAAATTTAAGCGAGAGGTCATAGCTCCGTTCCTTCGGAGGTTCCCTGGGGAAAAGCCGAAAAAAAGATTGCATTTTCCGGGGAAACATAGTAAAGTATTAAGTAATGTCATGCCTGTACGCTGTTCCGCCGGCTGCCGTTTTGTCGGCCGGAGGATATTCCGTCGGGGAAGGGGGTTGCTGTGGAAATGAAGAAGGGGCTTGCGCTGTTGGCGGCGCTGGCGTTCTGTGCGGCTCTGTCCACGGCCGCCTTCGCGGTGGGCGAGGTGGGGGACACCGCAGCTGTGTCCGCCGCCGAGGCAACAGAGGAGGACGACCTTACGGTGGACTCGGACGATTCCACAGAATCGGACGACAGCGGCGCCACCACATACACGACGAGCAGCGGCTACACCTATACCCTGTCTGACGGCGCGGCCACCATCATCAAGTATGAGGGGAGCGGCGGGGCGCTTACCGTTCCGGCGTCCCTGGATGGCTATCCCGTGGTCGCCATTGGGGACAGCGCCTTCGCGGACTGCACCCAACTGACCTCCATCACCCTGTCGGAGGGCATCACTTCCGTTGGGCAGTGGGCGTTTGCTGACTGCACCGGATTGACCTCGGTGACGCTGCCTGAAACCCTGACGGAGCTGGGCCGGGAAGCCTTCTATGGCTGCACGTCGCTGACCTCTCTGACCATTCCGGCCAGTGTGATCAGCATTGGAATGTGGCTGACTTCCGGCTGCACCGCACTGACGGAAATCGGGGTGGAGGCAGGGAACAGCACCTATGCCAGCGTGGACGGCGTCCTCTTTAACGCGGCGCTGACAGAGTTGATTTGCTGCCCTGCCGGTTACGAGGGGAGTTACGTTGTGCCTGACGGCGTCACCGTCATTGACGAATCCGCCTTTGAGGACTGCGTTGGCCTGACCTCTGTGACCCTTCCTGCCAGCCTGACCACGATAGGGGAGAGCGCCTTCCTGAACTGCACCGGCCTTACCTCTGTTTCCATGCAGAGCGGCGTTGTGTCCATCGGGAGCCACGCCTTCCACGGCTGCACCGGCCTGACGAGCATCTCCCTGCCCGACAGCGTCACCGACCTGGGCAGTTATGTGTTTCAAAACTGCACCGGCCTGACTTCGGCTAAGCTGCCTGCCTCCCTGACCTCTATCAGTGCCGGGCTGTTCTATGGCTGCACCAGCCTGAGCAGCATTACCCTTCCCGATACTGTGACTGCCATTAACGAGTATGCCTTTGGAGCCTGCACCTCCCTGACCGCATTGGACTTGCCTGACAGCCTGACCCTCATTGGATACTGTGCCTTTTCCGGCTGCACCCAGCTGACCGCCATGGTGCTACCTGCCGGCGTCAGCAGCGTCTACGCCTATGCCTTCAAGAATTGTACGGCACTTGAGAATATCACGATTTACAATAACAGCATCACATTGAATGCCAACGTCTTTTACAGCTGTGATGCGCTGACCGTTTACGGGTACAGCGGCTCCTCTGCCATGCAGTACGCCGACGCCTATAACATTTCCTTTGTGGCGCTTGACACGGTGGAAACTGTTGACCTGGCCACCTGCACCATCGCGCTGGAGGGGACCGAGTTCGTCTGCGACGGGACTGCCCAGACGCCTGCCGTCACTGTGTCCTACGGGGACAATACGCTGACAGAGGGGAAGGATTATACCCTGACCTATAGCGACAATGTCCAGCCGGGCACGGCCACCGTTTTGGTCACCGGCGTTGGCGGCTATACCGGCAGCCTGACGGCTGACTTCTCCATCACGCTGGCAACCCCCGTGCTGGCCGAACTGCAAGGCAGCGAGGAGGGTATCCTCGTCAGCTGGACGGAGATTCCCGGCGCGGAGCGCTACCTTCTTTACCGCGCCAGCAACGGAGGCGCATTCCAGGAACTGGCCACCTTCTACAGTGGAACAGTGTCCTATGTGGATGCCGACGTAACGTCCTGCACCCTGTACTGCTACCGGCTGGTGGCGGTTTGCGGCGATGTGACCAGCGCCGCCTCCGCCGAGCAGCAGCTGCAATACCTGACCACGACAATCACCACTGACCCAACGGGCACGGATGCCGGGGACGGGAGCGAGGACACAACGGAGGGAGACGACGCAGCCGATGCTGCGCAGTCTGCTGCCGCTTCGGAGGACAGCACCGATGAAACGGGGGCGGACGGGACAACGGCTGTCGCTTCGCTGGACACCGGCGATCAATCCAACCTGGCCGTCTGGTGCGGCGTGCTGGTTCTTTCGGGCGGTGTGCTGGCTGGGGCCGCTTTGTTCCATTTCAAACGGAACAAAAGGTAAGACCGTGGAAATGGAGTTTAAGGTTTGGAAAAGATTACCAGCCGAACAAACCCCCTTTTGGGGCATTTCAAAAAGCTGCTGCGGGATCGGAGCTACCGCCGTTCCTGCGGGGAATATGTTGGCGACGGGGTCAAGCTGCTGGAGGAAGCCCTTCGCTGGCAGGCTCCTTTGACTGCCGTCCTGCTGACTGAGGACGTCACCTGCCCACCGCTGCCCCAAGGGGTGCGGCGGGCTGTCCTGCCCTCTGATGTGATGGCCTCGGTTTCCCCCATGAAGGCACCCCAGGGCGCGCTGTTCTCCCTCCGGCAGCCAGACCTCCGGCCGCCGGAGCGATTGGACGGCAGCCGGTACCTGATTCTGGACGGATTGCAAGACCCCGGCAATGTGGGAACCATTTGGCGCACCGCCGACGCCTTCGGCGCGGACGGTCTGCTGCTGACCGGTCACTGCGCCGACCCCTTCGGCTGGAAGGCGGTCCGGGCCAGTATGGGGGCAGCGTTCCGCCTCCCGGTGTGGGAGGTGGAGGGCGAGGCGCTGCTGCCCCTGCTGTACAGGAGCGGTCTGCCCCTGTACGCCACCGCCTTGCGGGAGGACACGGTGGCGCTGCAACAGGCCGACCTGGCCCGGTGCGCGGTTGCCATCGGCAGCGAGGGGCATGGCGTGTCGGCCTGGCTGCTGGACGCCTGCCGGGAGACGGTAAAAATCCCCATGGAGATGCAATGCGAGTCGCTGAACGCGGCCACAGCCGCCGCCGTGGTGCTGTGGGAGTGGTACCGCGGCGAAGCGGGCCGGTGAGGCGCTGCATCAGTTATCGCGGGAAACTGTATGAGCCTCCCGCCGGGAGCCATCCGGCGGGGTAGGATAAAAACGGGAAAGCGAGGACTTCATCGTGGATAAAAAGAATCTCAACAAAATACTGACCTTCGTCTATATGGCGCTGCTGGCCGTCGGTGTCTTGCTCTTTGTCACCTCCAACTTTTTGACGGGCGACACGGACTATGCCAGGCTGATTGGCGGCATTGCCTGCGGCCTGCTATCCAGCTTCGTGAAAACCTATATTGACATGAACCAGTGAGCTGACGGGCAGCGAAGGCAGGGCGTCCAAACGCCCGAAGCCCGATTTGTGTGTGCCTGCGGACACGCCTAACACGTCTCGCAAATTTTGAAGGATAGAAGGAGTATCCGGTATGTTAAAGGACATTACGCTGGGCCAATATTTTCCGGGGGACTCGGTGGTGCATCGCCTGGACCCCAGGACGAAGCTGATTTTGGTCGTGGTCTACATCGTGGCCCTGTTTCTGGCGGAGAGCTTTCTGACCTATGCCATCATGTTTCTGATTTTGGCCGGTTGCATTCATGCCTCCAAGGTGGGGGTGAAGCCCATCGTCCGGGGGATGCGGCCGGTGCTGATTATTCTGATTTTTACCGGCGTATTGAATCTGTTTTACGCCACCGGCGGGGTGGAGCTGGTTCACATCGGCTTCCTCCACATCTACAGCGAGGGCGTCAAGACGGCGGTGTTCATGGTGGCCCGCATTATGATGCTGATTTCCGGCACCTTCCTGCTGACCTATACCACCTCCCCCATCCAGCTGACGGACGCCATCGAAAGCCTGCTGGGGCCGCTGAAGAAGCTCCATGTGCCGGTGCATGACCTGGCGATGATGATGTCCATTGCCCTGCGGTTCATCCCCACCCTGATCGAGGAGACGGATAAAATCATGTCCGCCCAGAAGGCTCGTGGGGCGGACTTCGAGACGGGCAGCCTCATCGACCGGGCCAAGGCCATGGTGCCGCTGCTGGTGCCGCTGTTCATCTCGGCCTTCCGCCGGGCGGACGAGCTGGCGACGGCCATGGAGTGCCGCTGCTATCACGGCGGCCAGGGCCGCACCCGGCTGCACCGGCTGAAATACGTCAGGAACGATTATACCGCTATGGTGGGCGGGCTGGCCCTGTGCGTCCTGGTGGGCGTGCTGGGCGTGGGCTTCGGGCTGTGATGATGAGAAACATCGCCTTAAAGCTGATGTATGTGGGTACAGCCTACCACGGCTGGCAGCGGCAGAAGAACGCCATGACAGTGCAGGAGATGCTGGAGACCTGTGTGGCCAAGGTGGTGAAGCACCCGGTCAAATTCACCGGGGCGGGGCGGACAGACGCCGGCGTCCACGCCGAGGTCTATATCGCCAACTTCCGCACGAACTGCAACATCCCCTGTGACCGGATGCCCCTGGCCTTCAACGCCCGGCTTCCGGGGGACATTGTGGTGCTGGCCGCCCGGCAGGTGTCGGAGGAGTTCAACGCCATCGGCTCCTGCCTCCGGAAGGAGTACACCTACCGGGTGTACAACTCCCGTATCCGCAATGCCTTTTATGTGAACCGGGCGTATTTTTATCCCAAGCGGTTGGACGAGGACTTCTTGCAGGACGCGGCGAACCGCTTCGTGGGCACCCACGACTTCTCCGCCGTCCGGGATGTGGGCACCCCTACCCGCACCAACGTCCGCACCATCTCCTATTTTACCGTCAGCCGGAGCGGAGACCTGATTGAACTCCGGGTCTGCGCGGACGGCTTTTTGTACAATCAGGTGCGCTGCATGGTGGGCACCATCCTCTACGCGGCGGAGGGAAAGTTCCGCCCGGAGGATATTGACGGCATTTTGGCCCGGAAGAACCGCACCGAGGCAGGCCCCACCGCGCCGCCGGAGGGCCTGTATATGACGAAGCTCTGGTATCGGGAGCCGGTGGGGCTGGAGACAGACCCAGTGGACGGCGGGGCTTGATTGCCGCCTTTCATCAGGCGGGAAAGGGAGCGCATCTATGACAGGGAAACGACTGAAAAAGAAAAAACAAACCGCGACGGAACCCAGGCCGCTGCCCATTCCCGTCCGTGTACTGGTGCGGCTGGTGGCCATCATCGTGACCTGCGTAATGGTGCTGGGGGCGGTGCTCTTCATCGTGTATCGGGACACCGTCACGCTGGACGGTGTGGTGCGCTACTTCCTGTATCGGAACATTGAGCGGGATGAGGACGGCGAGGCCCAGGACTTCACCTTCAGCACCGACGTGGCGGATGCCTACGTCATGGCGGGGGACAACCTGGTGATTTACGCCACCAATTCCGTTCAGGTGTACTCCCTCTCCGGCAACCTGCTGCTGGAGGAGTCGGTGCAGTACACCACGCCGGTGGCTCTGTCAGAGGGGGATATCGCCGTGGTCTATGACGTGGGTGGCAACGACCTGATGGTGATTCAGAGGGAAGAGGTTGTCTTTTCCTATCGCACAGAGACCAATTACGCTATCTTAGGCGCACGGCTGAACGAAAACGGTTATCTGACGGTGATCGAGGAGGCCGCCGGGTATAAGGCGGCCGTCACAGTGTTCGACGAGGGCTATGACCCTGTGCTGAAGGAGAATATTTCCAGCGTCTACGTTATGGATGCGCTGGTGTCCCCGGACAATGACACCCTGGCACTCATCACCATCGGTCAGGAGGACACTTCCTTTGCCAGCTACCTGGAGCTGTACGAATGCGCCACCGGGGAGAAACTGGTGGGGCTGAATCTGGGTTCCGATACGGTGTTGGATCTGTACTGGACAGGGGATACCATCCGCATTCAGACGGAGAGCGGTGTGATGCTGGTGAACGGCAGTGGGACGCTGCTGAACAGCTGGTCGGACAGTTCCCAGTACCTGCAAAGCTTTGCCATCAACGGCCTGGACTTTTCCGTGGAGCTGATGGGGAAATATAAAGCGGGCAGTATGGGCCAGCTGATGGTAATCGATGAAAACGGGGACGAGTACGCTTCCAGGGCCATCAAGGAGGAGGTGCTGTCCGTGTCAGTGGCAGGGCGGTATATCGCGGTGCTGACAGCAAACCGGCTGATGATTTTCACCCGGGACCTGGACGAGTATGCCTCCATTGCCAACGGCGGCGAGACGACGGTGCTGATGCGCACCGACGGCTCTGCTATGCTGATTGGGGACGGCAGCGCCCACCTTTATGTGCCATAACAGGGGCTGAGCGAAGAAGAATTTGCGGTTTTTTCAGAAAAAGTTTGCGATTGGACATAAAATATTCATAACCCCGTGCTATACTGGATAGGAGAACGGGGGAGGGAACCCCCAGGTGTACAGTAGTACAAACGCCAAGGAGTAATGAAAATGAAACCTACACTTTGCTCAAAATGTCAAAAAAACGTTGCAGTCGTTTTTATCACGCGCTTGGAGAACGGCGAAACGAAGAACGAAGGGCTGTGTCTGAAATGCGCAAAAGAGATGGGCATTCAGCCGGTGAATGAACTGATAGATAAGATGGGCATCTCCGATGAGGACGTGGAAAATCTGACAGGCGAAATGATGAACGCATTCGGCGGCCCGGAGTCCCTGGAGGAGATTACCGACGGCGATGAGCAGGAGGATGAGGAGGAGGAACATAAAACTGCCACCTTCCCCTTCCTGAACAGGCTTTTCAACCGAGACAACCAATCTGACCGCCCCCAGAATGTCGACAACAGCAACGGCAGGCAGGATCGGAAAAATGAACCGCCCAGGGACCGATCCGCCCAGGGGCAGCAGGGCGGCAAGCGGAAGTTCCTGGAGAGCTATTGCCAATCCCTGACCGGCAGGGCCAGAGAGGGCAAGCTGGACAACATCATTGGCCGCCAGGAGGAGATTGCCCGGGTGATTCAAATCCTGAACCGCCGCCAGAAGAACAACCCCTGCCTGATTGGCGAGCCGGGCGTCGGCAAGACGGCCATCGCCGAAGGCCTGGCCATCCGCATTGTGGAGGGCAACGTTCCCTATAAGCTGAAGGACAAGGAGGTCTATCTGCTGGATCTGACCGCCCTGGTGGCGGGCACTCAGTTCCGCGGCCAGTTTGAAAGCCGGATGAAGGGCCTGATTGACGAAATCAAGTCGGTGGGCAATGTCATCCTGGTCATTGATGAGATTCACAATATCGTCGGCGCCGGCGACGCCGAGGGCAGCATGAACGCAGCCAACATCCTGAAGCCTGCCCTGTCCAGGGGGGAGATTCAGGTCATCGGTGCCACCACCTTTGACGAGTACCGCAAGTATATCGAGAAGGATACCGCCCTGGAGCGCCGGTTCCAGCCGGTCACTGTGGCGGAGCCGTCCATTGACGACGCCGTGGAGGTCATCCGGGGCGTGGCCCACTACTATGAGGACTATCATCAGGTCATCATCCCCGACGCGGTGGCCCGGGACGCGGTGCTGCTCTCCGAGCGGTATATCACCGACCGGTATCTGCCGGACAAGGCCATTGACCTGATTGACGAAGCCTGCTCCGATGTGAACCTGCACAACGCCAATCTGGCGAAAATCGCCGCGCTGGAGAAGGACAAGGCCGACCTGGAGAAGGAGCAGGAACTGCTCCAACTCCAGAGCAGCCAGCAGAGCGAGGCCCATAACAATGAGTTGACCGCCAATGAGAAGCAGATTTCCCGCCGCCGTCAGGAACTGTCCAACCTGAACGCGGCCCGGCAGAACCTGCGGGCCAATACCTCCCTGACGGAGGAGCAGCGGGAGGAGCGGCTCCGCCAGAACGCCGACCAGACCCAGCACGTCAAGGAGGAGATGGCCAAACTCCAGGAGGAGCGCCGGAGGATGCAGGAGGCCAACGATGACCGCACCTTTGAGCAGCGGGCCATCATCCAGAGCAAAATCCTCCAGACGGAGAACCAACTCAGTGAGTTGAAGGCCATTCCCAGACCGGAGCTGAGTGTGGAGAACCTGGCCCGGGTCATTGAGCAGTGGACGGACATCCCCGCCAGCCGCATCCAGGAGGTGGAGTTTGCCCGGCTGTCCACCCTGGGCGACCGGCTGAAGGAGCACATCGTGGGCCAGGACGAGGCGGTGGAGGCCGTCACCGCCGCCATCCGCCGGAACCGGGTGGGTATCTCCCCCAAGCACAAGCCGGTGTCCTTCATCTTCGTGGGCTCCACCGGCGTGGGCAAGACGGAGTTGGTGAAGCGGCTGGCAGAGGACCTGTTCAGCACGCCGGACTCCCTGATTCGGCTGGATATGTCGGAGTATATGGAGACTTATGCCGTCTCCAAGATGATTGGCTCCCCTCCCGGCTATGTGGGCTATGATGAGGCGGGCCAGCTGACGGAGCGGGTGCGCCGCAGGCCCTATTCGGTTATCCTGTTTGATGAAATCGAGAAGGCCCACCCCGATGTGCTGAACATCATGCTGCAAATCCTGGACGACGGCCAGCTGACCGATTCCCATGGCCGCAAGGTGAACTTTGAGAACACCGTCATCGTTATGACCTCCAACGCCGGCAGCAATGAGCAGGTAGGCAGCGTGGGCTTCGGCAAGACGGTGAACGAGCAGGATAAGGACAAGACCATGAAGGCCCTCCAGGGCTTCCTGCGACCGGAGTTTATCAACCGCGTGGATGAAATCATCCACTTTAACCGCCTCAGCGAGGAGAACTTCCAGGCCATCGCCGGCATCATGCTGGGCGAGCTGCGGGACGCTTTGGCGGAGAAGCGCATCACCTTCACCTGGGACGACAGCCTTCTGGACTACCTGACGGAGAAGTCCTACTCCCTGACCTATGGGGCCAGAAACCTGCGCCGCCTGATTCAGAAGGAGTTGGAGGACGCCATTGCCAGCGTGCTGATTGACCAGTATATGATTGCCATCACCCGGATGCACGCCGGCGCCGGGGAAAGCGGCATCGTGCTGCAATCCCAGTGAGACGCTGTAAATTGTTGGAAAGATGTGAAAAAATGACTGTTTGTGAACGCTTTTTGCGCTATGTATCCTTTGATACCCAGTCGGACGGCGAGAGCCAGACCGTCCCCAGCACCGCCAAGCAGCTGGCTCTGGCGCAGGAGTTGCGGCAGGAGCTGGCCGCGCTGGGCCTGGAGGACGTAAAGGTGGACGAGTTTGGCCGGGTATACGGCCACCTGCCCGCCACCCCCGGCTGCGTGGATTTGCCCGGCCTGGGGCTGATTGCCCATATGGATACGGCGGGGGAGGAGAGCGGCGCCAACGTGAAGCCCCGCATCGTGGACTACCAGGGGGGCGACATCGTCCTGAACGAGGCGCTGGGCATCGTCCTGTCCCCCAGGGAGTTCCCCAGCCTGAACCGGTATGTGGGGAATCACCTGATTGTCACCGACGGCACCACCCTGTTGGGGGCGGACGATAAGGCCGGTGTGGCGGAAATCGTCAGCGCCGTAGCCTGGCTGGTGGAGCATCCGGAGGCAGCCCATCGGGCGGTCTATGTGGCCTTCACCCCGGATGAGGAGATTGGCCGCGGCGCAGACCACTTTGACTTTGACTATTTCCAGGTGCCGTATGCCTACACCGTGGACGGCGGCGAACTGGGCGGGCTGGAGTATGAGAACTTCAACGCCGCCGCCGCGAAAATCACCATCCGGGGCCGCAGCATCCATCCCGGCGCGGCCAAGAACAAGATGGTGAACGCCGTTCTCCTGGCCTCTGAGTTGATTCAAATGCTGCCTCCGGCGGAGACCCCGGCCCACACAGAGGGCTATGAGGGCTTCTACCATGTGGGCGGCGTGAAGGGGGACACCAGCTCCGCCACGGTGCGCATGATTATTCGCGACCATGACCGGGCCAGCTTTGAGGCCCGCAAAGCCTACCTGGAGCAGGTGGTGGCCTTCCTGAACGCCAAGTATGGCGAGGAGCGGTTCACCCTGGAGCTGCGGGATTCCTACTATAACATGAAGTCCTGCATCGAACCCCATATGGAGCTGATTGAGCGGGCGGAGCAGGCGTTCCTGGATGCGGGGGTGCAGCCCTGCACCGTCCCCATCCGGGGCGGCACCGACGGCGCACGGCTGAGCTATGAGGGGCTGCCCTGCCCCAACCTGTCCGTTGGCGGCGTCAACTATCACGGCCTGTATGAGTACATCCCAGTGGAGTCTATGGAGGCCATGGTGCAGGTGCTGGTGAACCTGGTGCAGGCGGATGGCTGATAACAGCGTACTGGTGGGAATGTCCGGGGGCGTGGACAGTTCGGTGGCCGCCGCCCTGCTGCTGGAGCAGGGATACGGGGTAACGGGCTGCACCATGCACCTCTTTGGCAATGACGCCCTGGGGTTAGGGCAGGAATCCACCTGCTGCAGCCTCAGCGACGTGGAGGACGCCCGCCGGGTGTGCTGGAAGCTGGGGATTGCCCACTATGTGCTGAACTTCAAGGAGCAGTTCCGCCGGGAGGTCATGGAGGACTTTGCGGAGAGTTATCTCCGGGGGGAGACCCCCAACCCCTGCATCCTCTGCAATGGGGAGCTGAAGTTCGGTGCCATGCTCCACCGCGGGGTGGAGCTGGGGCTAAGCTATGTGGCTACAGGGCACTATGCCCGCATTGAAAAGGCCGGAGGCCGTTACCTGCTGAAAAAGGCGGCGGACGGGCAAAAGGACCAGACCTACTTCCTCTACAACCTGACCCAGGCGCAGCTGGCCCATACCCTGATGCCCCTGGGTGGGCTGACCAAGGGGGAGGTGCGGCAAATCGCGGAGCAGCATGGCTTCCTGAACGCGAAGAAGGGGGACAGCCAGGACATCTGCTTTGTGCCGGACGGGGACTATGGAGCCTTTATCGAACGATTTACCGGCCAGACCTGCCCGCCGGGGGACTTTATCGACCGGGAGGGCAACGTGCTGGGCAGGCACAGGGGGCATATCCGCTATACCCTGGGCCAGCGGAAGGGGTTGGAGATTGCTCTGGGCCATCGGGCCTATGTGACGGCCAAGGACACGGCGCAAAATACCGTTACCCTGGGCGGCAACGAGGAGTTGTTTTCCGACGGCCTGGAGGCCAGAGGGCTGAACCTGATTGCCTGTGACCGGCTGGACGGCCCCACCCGCTGCACAGTGAAGATTCGCCACAGCCGCCAGGAGGCCCCCGCCACAGCAGTCCAAACCGGCGAACACACTCTGGAGGTGCGGTTTGACCAGCCCCAGCGGGCGGTCACGCCGGGGCAGGCTGTGGTGCTGTACAGTGATGAGATCGTCCTGGGCGGGGCGACCATTGACAGAGCGATTCAGCGATAAGGAGGAATTTGCGATGATGCCCACGAGAGACGAGGCGTTTGCCCTGGTGAAGGAGTACAATCAGGAGCCCTTCCACATCCGCCATGCCCTGACGGTGGAGGGCGCTATGCGTTCCTTCGCCCGAACCCTGGGCTATGGCGATGAGGAGGAGTTCTGGGGCATTGTGGGGCTGACCCACGACCTGGACTTCGAGCGCTACCCGGAGGAACACTGCATTAAGAGCCAGGAGATCATGCGCCAGCATGGCTGGGACGAGCGGCTGATTCACGCCACAGCCAGCCACGGCTACGGCTTGTGCTGCGACATCAAGCCGGAGCATGAGATGGAGAAGGTGCTGTTTGCCTGCGACGAACTGACCGGCCTGATTTACGCTGCGGCGCTGATGCGCCCCAGCAAGAGCGTGCAGGACATGGAGCTGAAAAGCATCCGAAAGAAGTTTAAGGACAAAAAGTTTGCCGCCGGATGCAGCCGGGATGTCATTGTACGGGGCGCGGAGATGCTGGGCTGGGAGTTGGGCGACCTGATGCAGCGCACCCTGGACGCCATGAAGGAGAGCGAAGCGGCCATCAACGCCTATTTTGAGGAGTAATACCATGAAAAAATCAAACGCCATGCGGCTATGCGCTGTGACCCTGTCCCTGGCTCTGCTGCTTTTGGCAGGGGCGGGCTGCTCCAGCCAGGAGGACGCCGACACCAGTCAGGCATCCACCAGCCAGGCCTCCTCCAGCGGTCTGACCGCGGAGGAATTTGAATCCCTGATAGAGAATGCCGAAACCTCGGCCACGGAATCCGAAGAGGAGGAGTCGGTGGACCCCTTTGAGGGCATGACCGACGAAGAAATTGACGAGTATTTCCAGGAGGCAGACGAGGGATACGACACCAGCGACGACCTGAACCTGACCGCCCTGGAAGAAGACGGTATTTCCCAGGTGGAGATGGTGACCTGGGACGGCTATCTGGTGTATCTGCCCATTGTGGACACCTATGACGGCGAGCCGGAGGTAATGCTGAACAACGACCATATCACGGACTTTGACCTGACCTCGTCCGCCTACACCCTGACGGCAGAGAATCTGGACGCCTCCACCAGGACGGTGGAGGAGGTGCTGCAAACCTCCATCGAGGGATACTACGAGGCGCTGGTGGAGCAGTACGGCTATGAGGAGACGACTGCCATGACCGGCATTACCTCCAATGAGGCGGGCGACGCTTACACCGCAGGCTTCGCCTACTATGATGAGGAGTTGGATGCGGAAATCGTGGTGCTGAACCTGATGTTTGAGGTGGAGGAAAGCGACTGGTGCATCGCCTATGAGATGCTGTGCCAGCCATCCGCCCTGACGGCGGAGGATGTGGCGGCCTTTGAAGCCATGTACGCCTATGTGGGGCTGGAGCTGCCGGTCAGCCTGTCCTGAGCAAACAATCCTGCAAAGAAAACTCCCCGCTTCCGTGACAGGAAGCGGGGAGTTGTGTCGTTTCGGTCAGTCCACCCAAACCTTGCCGATGTCGGTGCGGTACTGCATATCCTTCCAGGTGATGGGCTTGGCGGCGGCGTAGGCGTTGGCCACGGCCTCCTGCAGGGTGTCGCCCCGGGCGGTGACACCCAGCACACGGCCGCCGCTCGTCAGGTAAGCGCCGTCCGGGCCAAATTTCGTGCCTGCGTGGAACACATAGGCACCCTCCACCTGCTCCAGGCCGGAGATGACGTTGCCCTTCTCATAGCTCAGGGGATAGCCGCCGGAGGCCAGCACCAGGCAGCAGGCCGCGCCGTCTTTCCAGCGGATGTCGGTTTGGTCCAGCGTCCCGTCGATGCAGGCGTTGAAGATGTCAAACAGGTCGCTGTCCAGCAGGTAGAGCAGGGGCTGGGTCTCCGGGTCGCCAAAGCGGGCGTTGTACTCCACCACCTTGGGGCCGTCGGGGGTCAGCATCAGGCCGAAGTACAGCACGCCCTTGAAGGGGCGGCCCTCCGCCTTCATGGCCTGGATGGTGGGCTGGAAAATTTCCTCCATGCAGCGCCGGGCGATGTCCGGGGTGTAGTTGGGGGAGGGGGCGAAGGCGCCCATGCCGCCGGTGTTGGGGCCCCGGTTGCCGTCAAAGGCCCGCTTGTGATCCTGGGAGGACAGCATGGGGACGACGTGCTCCCCGTCCGCGAAGGCCAGCACCGTCACCTCCGGGCCGGTCATGCACTCCTCGATGACCACAGTGGAGCCGGAAGCGCCGAACTTGCCGTCCTCCATCATCTCCCGGACGGCCTGCTTGGCCTCGTCCACCGTGGCGGCCACGGTGACGCCCTTGCCCAGGGCCAGGCCGTCCGCTTTCACCACGATGGGCGCGCCCTGAGCGTCGATATAGTCCAGCGCGGCCTGCTCCTCGGTGAAGGTCTGGTACTTTGCGGTGGGGATGTGGTACTTCGCCATCAAATCCTTGGAGAAGGACTTGGATGCCTCGATGATGGCGGCGTTCTTCCGGGGGCCGAAGGCGCGGATACCCGCCTCCTCCATGGCGTCCACCATGCCCAGGGCCAGCGGGTCATCCGGGGCCACTATGACGAAATCCATGGCGTTCTCCCTGGCCCAGGCCACCATCCCCGCCACGTCCGTGGCCCCGATGGGGACACAGGTGGCCAGCTGGGCGATGCCCGCGTTGCCCGGAGCGCAGTACAGCTCCGTCACCTTGGGGGACTGGGCCAGCTTCCAGCAGATGGCGTGTTCGCGGCCACCGCCGCCGACGACTAATACTTTCATAGTTCACAGCTCCTTTTTATGGTATCCCAAATGATTTTTTGTCATAGCGTTACTGCACGCTGACCGTTCCGGCCAGCACCTGTTTGTAATCCTCGTAGTTTTTCTCCAGCAGGGTCGGGGTGTCCAGCCCATAGGGGCATTTGCCCTTGCACCTGCCGCAGTGGAGGCACTGCTCAATGCGCTTCATCTTCTCCTGCCACTCCGGGGTCAGCCAGGACTGGGCGGGGGCCCGCCGCAGCATCAGGGACATCCGGGCGCAGCTGTTGATTTCAATGCCCACCGGGCAGGGCATACAGTAGCCGCAGCCCCGGCAGAACTCGCCCCGCAGCTGGGCGCGGTCATGGTCAATGACCGCCTGCAAGTCCGGCGTCAGGGCGGGCGGAGCGTCGATGTAGGAGAGGAACTCGTCCAGTTCACGCTCCCGCTGCACCCCCCAGATGGGCAGCACATTGTCGAATTGGGCCTCAAAGGCGTAAGCGGCGGCGGAGTTGGTAATCAGGCCGCCGGACAGGGCTTTCATGGCGATAAAGCCCATATTTTTCTCCCGGCACAGCGCCACCAGCTCCAGCTCCTGCTCCCCGGAGATGTAGGAAAAGGGGAATTGCAGCGTTTCGTACAGCCCAGAGGCAATGGCCTCCTGGGCCACTGCCAGGCGGTGGTTGGTGATGCCAATGTGATGTACCATCCCTTTGGCCTTGGCCTCCAGCATGGCCTCATAGACCCCGGTGCCGTCCCCCGGCTTGGGACACCAGGCCGGGTTGTGGAACTGATAGAGGTCGATATAATCGGTGCGCAGGTTGCCGAGGGAGGTGTTCAAATCCTTCCAGAAGTCCTCCGCCGTCTCAGCGGCGGTTTTCGTGGCCAGATACACCTGCTCCCGAATGCCCTCCAGCGCCTCGCCCAGCTTGCACTCGCTGTCGGTGTAGAACCGGGCGGTATCAAAGAAGCGGATACCGCCGTCGTAAGCCCTGCGAATCAGCCGAACCGCATCCGCCTGGGAGATACGCTGAATGGGCAGCGCGCCGAAGCCATTCCGGTTGACGGTGATGCCGGTGCCGCCCAGGGTGACCATATCCATAGCGTTCCCTCCGTTCAGAATAAAATCAGCGTGCCTGCCGGGGAAATTGCGGCAGGCACGGTTTGTCATTAGTGATGGAACAGCCGCATCCCGGTGAAGCACATGGTAATGCCGTGGTTGTTGCAGGCTTCGATGACGTTATCGTCCCGGATGGAGCCGCCCGGCTCGGCGATGTACTGCACGCCGGACTTGAAGGCCCGCTCCACATTGTCGCCAAAGGGGAAGAAAGCGTCGCTGCCGCAGGCCACGCCGGACAGCTTGGAAACCCATTCCTTCTTCTCCGCCTCGGTGAGAGGCTCCGGCTTGACCTTGAAGCTCTCCTGCCACACGCCGTCGGCCAGGATGTCCTCGTATTCATTGGAGGTGTAGACGTCGATGGCGTTGTCCCGGTCGGGGCGGCGGATACCGTCCACAAATTGCAGGCCCAAAACCTTGGGATGCTGGCGCATCCACCAGTTGTTGGCCTTGTCCCCGGCCAGACGGGTGCAGTGAATGCGGCTCTGCTGGCCCGCCCCCACGCCGATGGTCTGGCCGTCCTTCACATAGCAGACGGAGTTGGACTGGGTGTATTTCAGGGTAATGAGGGAGAGAATCAGGTCGGTTTTGGCGCTGTCAGGCAGGTTCTTATTCTCGGTGACGATGTTGGACAGCATTCCCTCGTCGATGGTCAGGAAGCTGTGGCCCTGCTCAAAGACCACGCCGAAGATTTCCCGCCGCTCCTGGGCCTTGGGCACATAGTTGGGGTCGATTTGGATGACGTTGTAGTTGCCCTTCTTCTTGGTTTTCAGGATAGCCAGGGCCTCGTCGGTATAGCCGGGGGCGATGATGCCGTCGGAGACTTCGGCCTTGAGATAGGTGGCGGTGGAGGCGTCGCAGACATCGGACAGAGCAGCCCAGTCGCCATAGGAGCAGAGCCGGTCAGCGCCCCGGGCCCGGATGTAGGCAGAGGCGATGGGGGAGACCTCGGCGCCCTCCTCCACGAAGTAGATGTGCCGGTCAATGTCCGTCAGGGGCTTGGCCACGGCGGCCCCGGCGGGGGAGACGTGCTTAAAGGAGGCGGCGGCGGGCAGGCCGGTGGAGGCTTTCAGCTCGCTGACCAGCTGCCAGGAGTTGAAGGCGTCCATAAAGTTGATGTAACCCGGACGGCCGTTCAGCACGGTGATGGGCAGGTCGCCGCCGTCCGCCATGTAGATTTTCGAGGGCTTTTGGTTGGGGTTCAAGCCGTATTTCAGTTCCAGTTCCTTCATCGTTTACACACGACCTTTCAAACGTTCACGTTTTTGATGACATCCTGGGTCTCGCCGGTGGCCAGGTCGAGATAGCGGACGAACAGGCTGACCTTGTTGTCCTGGTTCAGGCTGCTCCACACCAACTCAGCGAAGGCCTCCGCAGTGGGCGCGTCAATGCCCACCAGCTCCGGCTCCCCCTCGAAGGAGGGCAGAGGGTCGCCGTCTCCCATATAGGTGTGGATGAAGTGCCCGTAACCGGCCACGGGGGCGTCATACTCGAAAAAGTACCGGCAGGTCTGGGACGGGTCGCCCTCAAAGCTCTTGAGGATGGACAGGTTGTAGCTACCGTCGGGCTTCATCACGCCGGAGATGCGGGGGGTGTAGTTGGGGGCGTCCGGCTCAAAGGTGCGTTGGAGCAGGGCGTGGCGGTAGCACTGGCCCTCTTGGAAGGCGTGCCAGATGGTGTCCGTCTGATCGCCATTGGTGACGATGGTTTTGCCCCCGTAGACCCGGACGGGGTGATAGATGATGAGGCTGGGGTCAGTCATTTTGGAGGGGTCAAAGGCTTCGGTGCGGATGCCGTCCTCCGTGACGGTAAAGATGCGGTTGCGGCTGTTGACGCTGCGCCCCATGATGAAATAGGCAATGACCGCCTTCGTGTTATCGGCGCTGCGGCCCAGGACGATGCCCCGGCCGGGATAGGAATTTGCCTGCAGAAGCTCTGCCAGATTCAAAACCTTCATAGGTGTTCCACCCTTTCTTTAGTCTGCAATGCGGACGATGCGGCCCTCTACCGAGAGCTTCCCGTCGCAAAAGAGCTGCACCGCTTTCGGCAGCAGCTTCCACTCGCACTCCTCCATGATGCGCCGCTGCAAGGTTTCCGGCGTGTCCTCCGGCAGCACGTCCACCGCCTTTTGCAGGATGATGGGGCCGCCGTCGCAGACGGCGGAGACGAAATGCACCGTGGCGCCGGACACCTTCACGCCGTAGGCCAGCGCCTTCTCGTGGACGTGGAGGCCGTAGCACCCCTCGCCGCAGAAGGAGGGGATCAGGGCGGGGTGGATGTTGATGATGGCGTTGGGGTAGGTGTCCACCAGCTCCGGGGTCAGGACGTACATGAATCCGGCCAGGACGATGAGGCCGATGCCCAGGTCTTTCAGCTGGAGGGTCAGGGCGGCGGTCATCTCCTGATTGGAGGCATAGTCCTTCCGGTTCACCACATAGGTGGGGATACCGGCCTTTTTCGCCCGTTCCAGGGCGTAGGCGGTGGGGGAGGAGGACACCACAGCGGCCAGCCTCCCGTTGGGGAACATTCCGGCGGCCTGGGCGTCGATCAGCGCCTGCAAATTGGTGCCGCCGCCGGACACCAGCACGGCGATTTTTACCATCAGTACTTCACCTCGACGGCGTTATCGCCCTGACCGATATGACCGATGACGAAGGCGTGCTGACCGGCCCGCACCACGGTCTCCAGCGCCAGCCTGGCCTGCTCCCTGGGGACGGCGATGACCATGCCGATGCCCATGTTGAAGGTGTTGTACATATCCCGGGTGGGGATGTCGCCCGCCTTCTGAATCAGGTCAAAAATCGGGGGACAGGGGAAGGCGTTGGTGTCAATGACGGCGGTGAGCCCTTCCTTCATCATCCGGGGGACGTTCTCATAGAAGCCGCCGCCGGTGATATGGCTGATACCGTGGATGTCCACCCCTGCGGTCATAAGCTGACGGATGGCGTTGACATAGATGCGGGTGGGCTTCAGCAGCTCCTCGCCGATGGTGCAGCCCAACTCGTCAGAGTAGTCGGCGTAGTGATGCTCCACATCCAGCACCTTCCGCACCAGGGAGAAGCCGTTGGAGTGAACGCCGCTGGAGGTCAGGCCCAGGAGAATGTCCCCTGCCGCCATATGGTCGTGGGTAATGACCTTCTCCCGGTCTACGATGCCTACAGAGAATCCGGCCAAATCGTACTCGTCCTCCGGGTAGAAGCCGGGCATTTCGGCGGTCTCTCCGCCGATCAGGGCGCAGCTCGCCATGCGGCAGCCGTCGGTGATGCCCTTCACAATGGCCTCAATGCGGGTGGGGATATTCTTGCCGCAGGCGATATAATCCAGGAAGAACATGGGCATAGCGCCGCCGCAGATAATATCGTTGACGCACATGGCCACGCAGTCAATGCCCACAGTGTCGTGCTTGTCCATCAGGAAGGCGATTTTCAGCTTGGTGCCGACTCCGTCGGTGCCGGAGACCAGCATGGGGGTTTTCATCCCGGTCAGGTCGGGCTGGAACAGGCCGCCGAAGTCCCCAATGCTGCCCACCACGCCCTTGATGTAGGTGGACTCCACCAGCGGGCGGATGCGGTCTACCGCCTCATAACCGGCTGTGACGTCTACACCGGCGGCGGCGTAGGAGTCAGATTTACTGTTTGCAATCATAACTTTTGTCCCTCCTGGAAGTGAAGATGTGGAACCGGCAAAATATAGTTACCGGTGAAACAGGCGTCGCAGTAATTCAGATTCAGCTTTTCCGACAGGTGCCGCAGCCCCTCCAGGGGCATATATTGCAGGGAGTCCGCCCCAATTAGGCGGCAGACCTCCTCCTCGGTGCGGTCATAGGCGGCCAGCTGCTCCCCGCTGGGGATGGCCGTGCCGTAGTAGCAGGGGTGGCGGAAGGGGGGCGCGGTGACCTTCATATGCACCTCTGTGGCCCCCGCATCCCGGAGGAGCTGCACGATGCGGGCGCTGGTCTTGCCCCGGACGATGGAATCGTCCACCAGAATGACCCGCTTCCCCTTCACCACGCTGCTGTTGGCGTTCAGCTTGATGCGCAGGGCGTTGCGGCGCTCCCAGGTGCTGCTCTGGATAAAGGTGCGGGCGATATAGCGGTTCTTCACCAGTCCGATGCCGTAGGGGATGCCGGATTCCCTGGCGTAGCCCAGGGCGGCGGCCAGCCCGGAGTCAGGTACGCCGATGACCAGGTCTCCGTCCACGGTGCTGTTCCGGGCCAGGTAGCGCCCGGCCTCCTCCCGCACGTCCCCAATGGTGGTGCCGTCAATGACGGAGTCCTGACGGGCGAAATAAATCAACTCAAACATACACAGGGCGCTCTTTGCCGCCTTGACCCGGCAGAACTGGGAGGTCAGCGACCCGTTCCGAATGGAAATCAACTCACCGGGATGCACGTCCCGAATCAGTTCGCCTCCCAAAGCGTCAATGGCGGCGGACTCGCTGGCAAAGACATAGCTGTCCCCCACCCTGCCCAGGCAGAGGGGGCGGAAGCCGTTGGGGTCCCGGAAGGCCACCATTTCGTCCTGGCTCATCACTACCACGGAGTACGCGCCGATCATGTACTCCATGGCGTTAATGACCGCGTCCTCCAACGTGTTGGTGCGCAGATGCTCCCGGACGATGAGATAGGTGATGATCTCCGCGTCATTGGTGGTCTGGAAGATGGCTCCCCGGCTCTCCATCTCAATTCTCAACTGCATACTGTTCACCAGCTTGCCGTTGTAGCACAGGGCCATGGAACCGATGGTGCGGTGAACCACGATGGGCTGGGCGTTTAACGGGTTCACGTCGGCAATGTTGTTGGCGTGGCGGACATGGCCGATGGCGGCGCTGGCGCCCACCAGCCTGTCCAGCCCCTTCTGGGAAAAGACCTCCGGCACCAGCCCCTGGTCTTTGTGGAGCCGGATGGAGCCGTCAATGCAGGCGGCGATGCCGCAGGAGTCCTGCCCCCGGTGCTGGAGGGTGTAAAGGGCGTTGTAGGTGTCGTAGACCGGTTCGCGGCTGTCCTGGGCCGCTCCGGCCAGGTTGGAGGGAGCCTTGACAATGCCAAAGATGCCGCACTCCTCATGCAGTTCCTCAGCCGGGTCAAGGGGCAGGGATAGTGTTTCCATAGTCACACTCCTGACGGTCAAAACTTGGGGAAGCTCATTGCAGCTCCGCCTGAACCTTGGCGTCCTTGGCCCGGACCCCTTCCGCCATCTCGACCTTAAAGGCGGCCAGCTTGGCGGCCAGCGCCTCATCCTGGATGGCCAGCATCTGGGCGGCCAGAATGGCGGCGTTGGCGGCTCCGTTGACGCCCACAGTGGCCACGGGGATGCCGGTGGGCATCTGGACGATGGAGAGCAGGCTGTCCAGCCCGCCCATCATGCTGGTCTTGATGGGCACGCCGATAACGGGCAGGGTGGTGTAAGCCGCCAGCACGCCGCCCAGGTGAGCGGCCTTACCCGCTCCGGCGATGATTGCGCCGAAGCCGTTTTCCTTGGCGTGGGAGGCGAACTGCTCCGCGTCGGAGGGCGTGCGGTGGGCGGAGATGACCCGCACCTCATAGGGGATACCAAATTCCTTCAGTTTGTTGACGGCGTCCAGCATGACGCTGAGGTCGCTGTCAGAACCCATAACAACGGCTACTTTCAAAGACATTCAGCTTTACCTCCCAGTAAAAGAAACAGCAAGCAGAAGAAACAAAGTCTGCCCGCTGCACAGATTGCGGGGCCGCATCCGGCCCCAAAAGCAAAAGAAAAAGCAGGATGAACGAACTGACTTAACACACGCCCTCCTCCTTTGATAAGTTCATTTTAGCGGATTTAAAAGCCGTTTTCAAGTGAAAACAAGATGGAAAAGGGAACTTTGGCGGCTTCCACAATGGAGCCGCAGAAAAAGAATTTATCTTTGTGAATCCGACCAGAACTTTTGTTACAACAGCGCAGTACCGTGTAAAATGCGCTGGCACTGGGCGATGCGCGCCGACCAGGACGCTTCCTCGGCGTGGGCTTTACGGGTGCGGGGCAGCATTTCCCCCGTCTCGGCCAGTGCCCGGCGGCAGGCGTCCAGAAATTCAATGTCAAAGTGGGTGGGATAGACTACGTCCGTATACTGATCCAGCTCCGGCCTCGCCGTCAGGGTGACGATGGGCTTGCCGGTCTGCAAGCAGGCGTAGAAGGCTTCCGGCAGGACGCTTTCTGACCCATCGGAGCCGGACAGGGAGAGGCAGACGTCAAAATGCCCCAGATAGTGGGGCTGGGAGACATAGGACTTCTCCCCCAGCACATGGACGTTGGGCAGCTGCGCCACCGCGTTGCAGTCCGGGTTGTAGCGGGAGACCTCGCCCACCAGCACAAAACTCCAGTCCGGCTGGGCTTTGGCGGCGTAAATCAGCGGGGCCAGGTTTACCTCCCGCCCACAGCCGCCCAGCATACCGAAGATGGGGTGGGGGATGTCGGCCAGGTCGTGGGGGGTGCGCAGACTGCTGCCGATGCCCTGGGCGAAGAGGGCCTCGTCGAAGCCGTTGGGTACCAGGGCCAGGTTGTGACAGGCCGGGGAAAGCTGCCCCTCCAGCAGGGGGGAGGCGGCAAAGACGATGTCCGCCCCGTCGCACAGCGCCGCCTCCCACTCATCGGGGGCCAGGCCGGCCCAGCTGCGGTCACAGTCGTAGACAAGGCCGCTGTGGGGGATGTCCTGATAAAATCCGGCGCAGACGGGGGAGGAGCACCACAGCAGCGGTTCCTCCCAGCCGTATTGCGCAATGGCGGAGCGGATAAAGCCGCCGATGCGTTTGCACTCACCCGGAGCACGGGTTTCATAGTCCTCCGTCACGGAGACAGAGCAGGGAAGGGTGAACAGCGTGACCCGCTTGTCCAGCCGGCGGCCCTCTCTGGGGTTCCGCCACTTGCGCTCCCCCCAGGCGAAAGGCCCGATGGCCGGTTCGAAGACCATCAGCTCCACATCCTCCAGGGAGCCGGGCAGGCGGCGCAGCCGGGATGGGAACTGTTGCCATCTGTAATTGGGAATGGAAACGATTTGCACCATGAAAACCTCCCTGACGGCGGCCGCCGTCGGCTATGCGGAAGCATATAGTTTCATTGTTTTTATTGTATCACATAGTTCACCGGTTTGCCACCGCTTTTTCCGGGTTTTGCAGTGATTCCGCTGATTCTGTCCTGATTTGAACGGGAGGGGCTGGCAATGCCGCCGTTTTGTGGTATACTGGGAATATAACGATAGGAGGTATACCGTTATGAGACTGAAAAAGAATATCGACTATACAAAATTCCTGGCCAGCGTACACGGTTGCAAGGGCGAGGTGTACTATGACACCGTGGAGGGCGACCGGCTGAACCTGAAATCCACCCTGTCGGAGTACCTGTTCGCCACCGCCGCCGTGACTTCGGACATCATTGAAAACGGCGGAGTCTTCTGCCAGCTGGAAGAGGATTATGCGCTGTTGGCAGACTTCGTAGAGGCAGAAGTGTAAAGGCGCGACAGCAGGATCGATGCAGAAAGGAATGTGACGCGTGTCCCTTTGGTTTGAGCATCTGGAAGGGCAGCTTTTGCTGCTGATACAGGACCTGCGCTGTGAGCCGCTGTCCGCCGTGCTGGTGCCGTTGACCCGCCTGGGAGAGTACGGCGGGATTTGGATCGCCGGCTCCCTGGTGATGCTGTGCTTCCGGCGCACCCGGCGGGCGGGGGTTGCGGGGTTGGTGGCTCTGCTGATTGGCCAGGTGGTCAACAACCAGCTGCTGAAAAACCTCATCTGCCGCGCCAGGCCCTTTACCCAAATCCAGGGGCTTTGGACGCTGGTGGAAGCGCCGACGGACTACTCCTTCCCATCGGGGCACAGCTGTGCCGCTTTTGCCGCAGCAGTGGCCTGGCGGCAGACGCTGGACATCCGATGGCTGAAAATCCTGCTGTTAATTGCGGCGGTGCTGATGGCGCTGTCCCGGCTTTATGTGGGGGTACATTATCCCACCGATGTTCTGGGCGGTGCGACCGTGGGGAGCCTGATTGCTGTCCTGGTCTGCCGGACGCTGGAGTGGCTGGAGCGAAGCAGGCGCGGCACGCTGCCCCCGGAAGCAGAGTAAACATACAGGCCGGAAGGAATCATCCTTCCGGCCTGCGGTGCGCTGTCACCCGGTGTGCTGTAGTAAACGAAAACCGGACACGATGACAGAAAATAACGTGAATTTTTCTCGACAAATTTACAGAAACTGTTGGCTTTATGACAAATGAAGGCTCTCTTGTTGACTGTAAAACATTTTAACACCAACAGTCCGTTGACTTTGACCGCTTTTATCTATTATAATAAAATGATAGAATTTATCAACAATTTGCTCAGTGGGAGGCCCGCCGAATGGACGCGACCACATCAGATCAGGAGGCTGTTATGACCTTACAGGAAGCGATGCAGGCACGGCATACCGTGCGCAAGTACAAAAAGGAGCCGCTGTCGGCGGACGTGATTCGTCAGCTGAACGGGCGGATTCAAACACATAACGAGAAGTACGGCCTGAACATTCAGCTCGTTACGGAAAACACGGACGCGCTGCCGGGGATCATTGGCATGACCATGACAAAGGGCGTGCGCAACTATATGATTCTCGCAGGGCCGGACACAGCCGATGTGGACGAAAAGCTGGGGTACAGCAGCGCCGACCTGATGCTCTTTGCTCAGACGCTGGGCCTGAACACCTGGTGGGTCGGCGGAATGTACAGCCATAAAGGGGCGAGGAAAAACTCCACCGCAGGGGACAGCGCCAAAATCATCGGCGTCGTCATTGTGGGCTACGGAGAGAACCAGGGCGTTCCTCACAAATCCAAGGCGGCAGAGGCGGTCGCCTCTTACGAGGGCAGCGCCCCGGAGTGGTTCCAGGCAGGCGTTACTGCGGCGCTGCTGGCCCCTACTGCCATGAACCGGCAGTCCTTCACCATCCAGGGCGCGGGCAATCAGGTGTCTATGACCTACGCCAGCGGCTCCTTCTCCGGCGCTGATTTGGGCATCTGCAAGTATCACTTCGCGCTTGGCGCAGGCGAGGAGAATTTCCAGTGGCGCTGACGCCGTCGGGAGGTGTTTGTGATGCTGATTCGCATTTTCAGGGCCTGGCTCAAGTGGCGGAAGGACTGGGATTCTCTGTGTAATTGCTGCGGGAAATGCTGCTATATCCGCTCCGTGGGACCGGATGGTCAGGTCGTTATCCATTATGACAACCCCTGTGAGCATCTGGACACGGAGACACACCTGTGTAAAGTCTTTGACGACCGCTTCCGCAAATGTGACCACTGCGGCAAAGTGGACCTGTTCACGGCGTTATTCAATCCAGCCCTGCCGAAGGACTGCACCTATGTGCAGACCTTCCGTTTGTGGGACAAGCGGGGGCCTGACTTGGAACAGTGATGTGACCAAAGGAATACGCCGGGCGGCAGAGCCCAGCCGGATGAGAAACGTTCGGCAGGCCGTCACACATTTGTGGCGGCCTGCCATTTTTTCTGTTCAGCGAGGGCGCTCTGAACAAGCGCAGCCTGCAACCCCTTGTGGCAGAGCGCTTCGTCAGCGCAAAGGGGTGGCACAGGGGAATCAAGTCCACCCGGCGGGCCGGTCTTCCCTGAAAATTCCCCCTTGACAGCGGCGTAAAACATGATAAAATGATAATACCAAACAGGCGATAACGGAACGAGACGGGTCAGCCCAGTCCAAAGCGAGTGGAGGACGGTGGAAGCTCCATGGCTCAGGTCCCCTTCAGCCACTTCGTTTGCCGTCCGGGAGGACCGGAACGCTTCATCCCCGTTACAGGATGAACTGAGCGGTGCGCACTGCGCATCATCAGGGTGGTACCGTGGAATTTTCCGCCCCTGAGTAAATCAGGGGCGATTTTCTTTTGTACCACAGAACTTGAGTGTAGTTTATTTGGAGGTTTGTGTTTATGAAGCCATTTAGTGTCAATGAGCTGCGGGAAATGTACCTGCAATTCTTCGAGAGCAAGGGGCACCTGCGGCTGCCCAGCTTTTCCCTGGTGCCCCAGCACGACAAATCCCTGCTGCTCATCAACGCGGGTATGTCTCCCATGAAGCCCTGGTTCACCGGGGACGAGGTCCCGCCCTGCCGACGGGTCACCACCTGCCAGAAGTGCATCCGCACCGGCGACATTGAGAACATCGGCAAAACTGCCCGCCACGGCACCTATTTTGAGATGCTGGGCAACTTCTCCTTCGGCGACTACTTCAAAAGCGAAGCCATTCACTGGGCCTGGGAGTTTCTGACCTCCCCGGACTGGGTGGGCATCGACCCGGACCGCCTGTACCCTTCCGTCTACCTGGACGACGATGAGGCGTACCGCATCTGGAATGAGGAGATGGGCATCCCCAAGGAGCGCATCTTCAAGTTCGGCAAGGAGGACAACTTCTGGGAGCATGGCTCCGGCCCCTGCGGTCCCTGCTCGGAGATTTACTATGACCGGGGCGAGGAATACGGCTGCGGCAAGCCGGACTGCACCGTGGGCTGCGATTGCGACCGCTACATGGAGGTCTGGAACATCGTTTTCTCCCAGTTCGACAACGACGGACACGACAATTACACCGAACTGAAGCAGAAGAATATCGATACCGGCATGGGCCTGGAGCGTCTGGCCGTGGTCTGTCAGGGGGTGAACAGCCTGTTCGACACGGACACAGTCATGCACATCACCAACAAGGTCTCCGAAATCACCGGAGCCCACTACGGCGAGAGCGAGAAGAAGGACGTTTCCCTCCGCATTATCACTGACCATATCCGTTCCGCCACCATGATGATTTCCGACGGCGTGCTGCCCAGCAACGAGGGCCGGGGCTATGTCCTCCGCCGCCTGCTGCGCCGGGCCGCCCGCCACGGGCGGCTGCTGGGGGTGACGAAGCCCTTCCTGTACGAGGTCTGCGACACGGTCATCGAGGTCAACAAGTGCGAGTATACCGACCTGGTTTCCCGCAGGGATTATATCATCCGCATCATCAAAATGGAGGAGGAGAGCTTTGGCCGCACCATCGACTCCGGGCTGAAAATCTTCGCCGAGATGTTGGACGCTCACAAGGCGAAAGAGGAGAGCGTGTTCTCCGGTGCGGACGCGTTCAAACTATACGACACCTACGGCTTCCCCATCGATCTGACCATTGAAATGTGCGGGGACGAAGGTATGACCGTGGACGAAGCGGCCTTTGCCGCCGAGATGGAGGCCCAGAAGGTGCGGGCCCGGGAGGCCCGGAAGGCGCTGGGCGACCTGGGCTGGGAGCGCATCGACCTGGGCGACATCGACAAGAACCCCACCACCTTCCTGGGCTACACCGACAGCGCCGACACCGCCAGGGTGCTGGCCATCGTGGAGGATGATGAGGTGGCCGGTACCATCCGGGAGGGCCAGGAGGGCATCCTGGTGCTGGATCAGACCCCGTTTTATGCGGAGATGGGCGGTCAGGTTGGCGACCAGGGCGTCATCACCTGCGGCGAATCCTCCTTCGTGGTGACGGACACCAAGAAAACCAAGGCGGGCAAGTACCTCCACTACGGTAAGATGACCGCCGGGGCCATCAGCGTGGACGATGAGGTGGTGGCTACCATTGACACGGACCGTCGGGCTGCCATCAGCCGCGCCCACTCCGCCACCCACCTGATGCAGGCCGCACTCCAGCAGGTGCTGGGCGACCATGTGCAGCAGGCTGGCTCTCTGGTAGAGCCGGACTACCTCCGCTTTGACTTTACCCACTTCTCCGCCATTACGCCGGAGGAGCTGATGCAGATCGAATCCATTGTCAATGACGCCATTCTGGCGGATATGCCCATCGAGACGAAGGAAATGCCCATCGAGGAGGCCAAAAAGCTGGGGGCTATGGCTCTGTTCTCCGAGAAGTACGGCGATATCGTCCGGGTGGTCAATATGGGCGACGGCTACTCCATCGAGTTCTGCGGCGGCACCCACCTGAGCAACACCGCAAAAATTGGCTCCTTCCACATCACCAGTGAAGGTTCCATCGCCTCCGGCGTCCGCCGCATTGAGGCCACAGTGGGCAAGCGGAATATTGACGCGCTGCTTGATCTGGTGCGGGAGTTTACGGCTGCCGCCGCCCAGTTCAGGGTCAAGCCTGACGAACTGGGCCAGCGTATCAGCGCTCAGCTGAGCGAGGTGCGGGAGCTGAGAAAGCAAATCGACCAATATAAGGACAAGGAGGCGCTGGGCGAGGCCCGGGACTTCCTGGCCTCCGCCAAGGATGTGGGCAGCGTGAAGGTTCTGACCGCCAACCTGGGCGCTGTGGAAGTAGCCAACCTGCGCAAGATGGGCGACTTCCTGCGGGACAGGCAGCCCAACGTGGTGGCCGTGCTGACTGCCGTGAACGGGGAGAAGATCTCCTTCCTGTGTGTCTGCGGCAAGGACGCGGTGAAGGCCGGGGTCAAAGCGGGCGATGTCATCAAGGCCGTGACCAAAATCTGCGGCGGCAGCGGCGGCGGCAAGCCGGATTCCGCCATGGGCGGCGGCAAGGACAAGCTGAAAATCGACGACGCCCTGGCCGCTGTGGACGATTTTGTATCGGAAAAGCTGGGCCTGTAAGCCCGGCAGCAACGAGATAGAGACGTGACAGAAAGGAGCATAAAAAATGGATTGTCTGTTCTGTGCCATTGCCAATGGCGAAATCCCCTCCAATAAGGTGTATGAGGACGACCAGTGCCTGGCCTTCTACGACTTGGACCCCCAGGCTCCGGTACACTTCCTGGTGATTCCCAAGACTCACATTGAGTCGGTCGGTGCAATCACGCCGGAGAACTCCCCGGTGGTGGCCCACTGCTTTGAGGTGATTGCCCAGTGCGCCAAGCAGCTGGGCTTCACCGACTTCCGGGTGGTGTCCAACTGCGGCGAACAGGCCGGGCAGAGTGTGAAGCACCTGCATTTCCACGTCCTGGCCGGACGGGATATGACCTGGCCTCCGGGCTGAGAAACGATTGCGGCGATATGCCCCTGAGGGGCATATCGCCGTTTTTTGAGCGCCAGATATGGGCGGCAGTCCGGTTCGGTTCCTTCAGCAGAAAGTGCCCTGGAGAATGACAGATAAAAGCTCCTGCGTGGATTGAATCACGCGCTCCAGAGGTTCCCGCTTCCCGTCGGCATACCAGGACGTGAATACGCCAATCAGCCCGGACATTGCGAATGTGACGGCCGTGTCCATCTGTGGCGTGAATTCCTTCAGATGAAATGCGGAAATGATTTGCGGCTTCACCATCGCGATGAACTTCGCAGCGAAGGCAGGGTCCCCGTTGACGCCCAACAGGAGCACCAGCGTGTCTCCGCTTGCCTGCATGATGTCAAGCCCCGTCTCAAAAATCTGCTCCGGTTTGCCCTCGGTGAATTCTCCACAAATCGCATGGATGCCGGTGTTTAGCTTAGCAAGCAGGTTGTTTTCTACGTCCTCCAGCAGGGAGCGGACGTCGGGATAGTACTCGTAAAAGGTGGAGCGGTTGATGTTTGCCGCCTTTGTGATGGCGGCAACGGAGATTTTCTGCAAGCCCTTCTCCACGAGCAGATGGACAAATGCCGTTTGGATTTGATTCCTGGTGCGCTGCTTCGTTCTGGATTCTGACATGGTGTGCCTCACCCCCACAAAATTCCGACACTCACCAAATACTGACGGTTGCATCCCAGCGGGGAGCTTCCTGTAAATAAAATACAACAGCCCGATGGATTTTTCAAGCGCTAAAATGAGGGACGGCACAATCAGCCTGCATGGCGTTACCTAAGGAACCTCTGAATAAATGAACGAGAGCGAATTGCGAGGAAATTTGCGTCAGCGACTCGCATGGCCTACGGCCATTGCTCCCTGCATTCGCGCATAAGAGGAATTGGCCATCGCCGTCAAGCGGCACTTCCGGAGCTTCGCTCCTCCCTGTCGGCCTGCGCTTCACAAAAAGGCGCAAAAGCGCAGGATCAGGAGCGCCGTCAGGCGCGGGCATACCCCTTGAGGGTAATCCTGACGGATTTCAAGATTTTGCAACGCATTTATGGCGCAAATTTACCGCAAGGCGCCGAAGCTGATTTGTTCAGAGGTTCCCTAAAGCTGCAACAAGAAAACCGTTGACAAACCGGAAGGTTGTGCTATAATAAGGGCAATATAAAAAGGCGAAGATGGAGAAGGGGAAGCATCCCTTCCGCACAAGAGAGAGGCCGTGACGCGCTGAGAGCGGCCTTTGCGGAACCGTTTCCTTACCACTCCGGAGCTGCGCACGAACGGGCGGGAGGTCGTCCGGTAAGTGCCGCCGACGGCTGCCGCGTTAGGGCAGATAACGAGTGAAACATCAAGGTGGAACCGTGCATTTGCACCCTTGAGCGGCGTTACGCCGCTCAAGGGTGCTTTTAGTTGCGAAAAGGAGTGAAAGAACCATGAAAGTAATTTACAATGACGGCACAGTGAAGGAGTGCGCGCCGGAGGAGGAGCTGCACATCATCCGCCATTCTGCAGCACATATCATGGCCCAGGCAGTGAAGCGCCTCTACCCTCAGGCGAAGATGGCTTTCGGCCCTGCCACGGAGAAGGGCTTCTACTATGACATCGACCTGGGGGACGCCACCCTCAGCGACAGCGACCTGGACAAGGTCGAGGCCGAGATGAAGAAAATCACCAAGGCCAACCTGCCCTTCAAGTCCTTCATCCTCCCCAGGGAGGAGGCCGTCGCCCTGATGCAGGAGCGTGGCGAGGACTACAAGGTAGAGCATATCGCCGACCTGCCGGAGGATGCCGTCATCAGCTTCTTCCAGCAGGGGGAGTATATCGATATGTG
>JAJQEV010000089.1 GCA_021201475.1 Clostridiales bacterium | reverse complement strand
GCCGTGAGCGTCTGGCTACAAAAAAGGCTTCAAATGTAGCCAGTTTGTAGCCAGTGAAAATGACAAATCCCGAAAAACGCTGTAATTTCAACGTTTTTCGGGACTGTGAAACTAAGATTTTATTATTCCCACTCAATCGTCGCCGGCGGCTTCGACGTCACATCATACACAATCCGATTGATATGCTTCACCTCATTGACGATTCTCACCGACACCGTATCCAGCACCTCATAGGGTATCCTGGCCCAGTCGGCGGTCATAAAATCGCTGGTGGTGACGCCCCGCAGCGCCAGGGTGTAGTCATACGTCCGCCCATCGCCCATGACACCCACAGAGTGGGTGTCTGTCAGCACGGCGAAGTACTGGTCGATCTGGCTGTCCAGCCCGGCCCTGGCGATTTCCTCCCGGAAGATGGCGTCGGCCTCCCGCAGGATGTCCGCCTTCTCCTTGGTAATGTCGCCGATGATGCGGATACCCAGCCCGGGGCCGGGGAAGGGCTGGCGGTTTACCAGGTAGTCCGGCAGGCCCAGTTCCCGGCCCAGCTGGCGCACCTCGTCCTTAAAGAGCATCCGCAGCGGCTCTATGATTTCCTTGAAGTCTACATAGTCCGGCAGGCCGCCCACGTTGTGGTGGCTCTTGATGACGGCGGCGTCGCCCTTGCCGGATTCGATAACGTCGGGGTAAATCGTCCCCTGCACCAGGTAGTCCACGGAGCCGATTTGCTTGCCCACCTGCTCAAAGACGCGGATGAACTGCTCCCCGATGATTTTCCGCTTCTGCTCCGGGTCGGTGACCCCGTCAAGCTCCCGGAGGAACCGCGCCTCCTCGTTCATGCGAATCAGGTGGATGTTCCACTTGGCAAAGGCGGCCTCCACTTCGTCGCCTTCGTCCTTGCGCATCAGGCCGTGATCCACAAAGACGCAGGTCAGCTGGTCGCCTACCGCCTCCGCCAGCAGCGCCGCCGCCACGGAGGAGTCCACGCCGCCGGACAGGGCCAGCAACACCTTGCCGTCTCCGACCTTTCCCCGAATGGACGCGATGGCGGTTTTGCAGTAGTCCCCCATGGTCCAGTCGCCCTGTGCGTGGCAGACCCGATAGAGGAAGTTGTGCAGCATTTGGGAGCCGTGCTCCGTATGGTTGACCTCCGGGTGGAACTGCACACCGTAGAAGCCCCGGGCCTCGTCCGCAATGGCCACATTGGGGCAGGCGGCAGAGTGGGCCACCAGCCGGAAGCCCTCCGGCACCTTCGCCATATAGTCGCTGTGGCTCATCCAGGAGATGCCGCTGTCGGGCAGGCCATCAAACAGCCTGCAGGAAGTGTCATAGAAAGTAGAGGTCTTACCGTACTCCCGGGCGGAATCGTCCTGGGCGGGGACGACCTGCCCCCCCAGCTCCTGGGCCATCAGCTGGCAGCCGTAGCAGATGCCCAGCACAGGTACGCCCCAGGTGAAAATCGCCGGGTCCACCTTGGGCGCGTCCTCCAAGTAGACGCTGTTGGGCCCGCCGGTGAAGATGATGCCGATGGGGTTCAACGCCTTGACGGTCTCAAGGGGTGTTGTATAAGGAATCACTTCGCAATAGACCTGACATTCCCGGACGCGGCGGGCAATCAACTGGTTGTACTGTCCTCCAAAGTCCAGAACTACCACCATCTGGTGTGCCATAACAAAACCTCCTATGTCAGCGGGCGCATAGCGTCCGCACATTTCTTCTCTGTCATTCTACCTGATTCCCATAGAATTGTCAAATTCTAATCCAGGGCTGTCCGGAAAGGCACCATTGCTGCCCATCGACTCCAGCGTGGCGGGGATGGAAGCACGCAAAATCGCGTTGATGTACAACACAGCCTGCTTCCGCTCCATCACGATTTGCTTTTCGATCCACTCCAGCATCAGGCCGGCTACGGCCTCAGCGTAAAAATGGCTTTGGAGCAGGAGAAATTCCGGAGAAAGGGACAGGTGGTTCCGTTCCGCCACTTGCTCAATAACCTGCCGGTAAATGCCTACAAAGTTGGCAAAGAAAAAGTCTTTCAGCTGTTCCCTCCCCCCATTGTGGCAAATGTTCTGAAGGATGGGTTCATTCTTCTCGATATAATCCAGAACATACAGTATGGCCTCCTCGTATTCCACCAGCAGGTCATACTGCCGAACCGCCTCCATCGTTTCCCGCTCCAGCATCCACCTGAGCAGGTCGTAAATATCTGTGAAATGGTAGTAGAAGGTCTTACGGTTCAGGCCGCAGGCCGTTACCAGCTCACTGACCGTAATTTTCGTCAGCGGCTTCTGCCGCAGTTGCGCTTTCAGCGCTTCGGCAAAGCGGAGCTTCGTCTGCTGCGATTTATCCTCCTGTTTCATGCCATGCACCCCCCTGCTATTATTATACATGGATTTTACAATTACTGCAACAGGGAAATGGGACATCTGTCCGGAATGAGAACTGGCATTTCCAAATACGAACTTTACCCAAAGCAGGCAATTTGACCGTTTCCTTTTATGGAACGCGGATTTATAATGAAATTTAATAGGGAAGGGTGGGGATTTTTATGCCTCAAATGCAGTATCGATACAGGATTCAGGTGCAGACCCCCATGGGGATGCGGAGAGGCTTCCTGGAACTGACCCTGGGCGGCCCGGCCCTCACTGGCATCCTGACCGTGATGGGCAGACGGGAACCGGTGGAGGGCATCCTGAACCGGGACGGCTCCTGTACCCTCCGGGGCAGGTTACGGGCCCTGTCGAAGGAGTTCGTCTTTTCCGCCGTGGGCCGGGTAGACTGCCAGGGGCTTACCCTGACAGTGACCAGCGGACGCAGTACATTCCATGTGACGGGGATAGCCTGCCCCAGGACGGAGGAGGCGACAGGATGAGGGCTTTTTACCGGGGGGTGGTGAACAACCCCAAAAAAATCATGGTGTTCTTTTTGATTGCCACAGTGATATGCTTCTTCCTGATGGACGATGTAGGGGTCAACTACGACCTGTCAGAGTATCTGCCGGAGGGCACCGCCTCCACCATCTCCCTGGAGGTGATGGAAGACGAGTTTTCCGGCGGTATCCCCAACGCCCGGGTGATGGTGCCGGATGTGACCATTCCGGAGGCCCTGGACTATAAGGAGCAAATCGAAGCCTGCGAAGGCGTCCTCAGCGTGTCCTGGCTGGACGACGCGGTGGACATCGTCCAGCCCATTGAGACGCTGGACACCGACACGGTGGAAACCTACTACCAGGACGGTGCGGCGCTGTTCAGCGTCACCCTGGATGAAGACAGCCTGGTGGCGGCGGTGAACGCCATTCGGGCGGTCATCGGGGAGGACGGGGCCATGACCGGCGACGCCGTTTCCACTGCCCTGTCCACCAGCAGCACGGAGTCCGAAGTCGCCATGATTACGGTGGTGGGCGTGGCTTTCGCCTTCCTCATTCTGATGCTGACCACCACCTCCTGGCTGGAGCCGGTGGTGGTGCTGCTGGGCCTGTTGGTGGCGGTGGTCATCAATATGGGGACGAATCTGATATTTGGCGAGATCTCCTTTGCCTCCAATGCGGCGGGGCCGGTGCTGCAAATGGCGGTCTCCCTGGACTACTCCGTGTTCCTGATTCACCGGTTCGAGGAGTGCAGGCTGGAGCAGCCGGATACGAAGGAGGCCATGGTGGAGGCCCTCTGCAAGTCCACCACCTCCATCCTCTCCAGCGGGCTGACCACAGTGCTGGGCTTCCTGGCGCTGGTGTTTATGGAGTTCCAGTTGGGCCCGGATCTGGGGCTGGTGCTGGCGAAAGGGGTAGCCATCAGCCTGATTACGGTGTTCCTGTTCATGCCGGTGTTCATCCTGGCAGCCAGCAAATGGCTGGATAAGCTCCGCCACCGCAGCTTTATGCCGGACTTCCACGGCTTTGCCCGGGTGGTCACCCGGATTATGATTCCCATGGTGGTGGTGTTTCTGGTGGTGATGGCCCCGAGTTTCCTGGCCTCCAGCGCCAACTCCTATTATTACGGGTCTTCCCACATCTTCGGAGAGGACACCGAATACGGCCAGGACACCGCCGCCATCGAGGCGGTGTTCGGCAAGAGCGATACCTATGTGCTGATGGTGCCCAACGGCGACCTGGCCACCCAGCGGGCGCTGAGCGATGCCCTTCACGATATTCCGGAGGTGAAGAGCATCCTGTCCTATGTGGACTCGGTGGGCCAGGAAATCCCTGAGGCTTACCTGGATGAGGACACCTTATCTCAGCTGGTGTCGGACAACTACAGCCGTATGGTGCTGACGGTGGACGCCGACTACGAGGGGGAGGCCACCTTCGCCCTGGTGGACACCATCCGGGAGACGGCCCAGAGCTACTATCCCGACAGCTACTACCTGGCGGGGGAGGGCGTCGTGGCCTGCGACCTGAAAACCAGCATCACCGCCGACCTGCTGCGGGTGAATCTGCTGGCCATCGTGGCCATCTTCCTGGTGCTGCTGCTGACGATGAAGTCAATTTCTCTGCCGGTGATCCTGGTGCTGACCATTGAGACGGCTATATGGATCAACCAGGCAGTCCCCTACTTCACCGATTCCACGGTGTTCTACGTCTCCAACCTCATCATCGGCAGCATCCAGCTGGGCGCCACGGTGGACTACGCCATCCTCCTGACCGACCGCTACATGGAGTACCGTCGGGAGATGGGGAAGAAGCGTGCCCTGCAGGAGGCCATCTCTGCGGTGACGGTCTCCATGCTGACCTCCGGCGTTGTGCTGGCAGTGATTGGCTTTATGATAGGGGCTGTCTCCAGCCACGGCATCATCGCCCAGCTGGGTACCCTCATCGGGCGGGGCAGCCTGCTGTCCCTGACGCTGGTGCTGTTCGTGCTGCCGGGGCTGCTGTATCTGCTGGACGGCCTGATCGGAAAAACCACTCTGCACGCCCGGTTTGCGCCTGCAACCGCTGAACAAAAGGAGGAATCCCTATGAGGAAGCTACTGAAACGGGCCACGGCCCTGACGCTGGCCGCAGCGCTGACGGCGGGGCTGCCGCTGAGTGCCGGAGCTGTGAGCGATACCCCTTCCGAGAAGGAGGAGGTTGTCTACATCAACCTGGATGCCACCGGCGCGGTGCAGGAGATTTATGTCGTCAACAGCTTCGGCAGTGGGGATATTCTGGACTACGGCGATTATGTTTCTATCAAGGCGCTGAACACCCTGGACGACATCACCCAGAACGGGGATGAGATCACCTTCACCACCACGGCAGAGAAGGTCTACTACCAGGGGGAGCTAAAAGACCGGGAGATTCCCTGGAGCATTGACATCCGCTACTATCTGGACGGCGCGGAATGCGACCCGGCGGAGCTGGCCGGGCAGAGCGGCGCGCTGGAGATTCAACTCTCCATCACGGAGAACGAGGCCTGCGCCGGGGACTTCTTCGACGCCTACGCCCTCCAGGTGTCGCTGACGCTGGACACGGAGCACTGCACAAACATCACCGCCCCGGACGCCACCATTGCCAACGTGGGCAGCGAGAAGCAGCTGACCTTCACTGTCCTCCCCGGCAACGGGTTGGATACCGCAGTGACGGCGGATGTCACCGACTTTGAGATGGACAGCATTGCCATCAACGGTATCCGGCTGAACCTGAGCATTGAAATCGATGACGAGGAACTGCTGGAGCAGGTCACGGCGCTGATGGATGCCACTGTCGCGTTGGACGACGGCGCAGGAGCGCTGGCGGACGGCGCGTCTGACCTGGCAGAGGGCGCTTCCGCGCTGGCCGACGGCGCTTCCGACTTGCAGGACGGGGCCGCTGAGCTGGCGGACGGCGTCTCTGCGCTGGATACCGGCACCGATGAACTGGCGGACGGCGCAGACGAGCTGACGGGCGGCGCTTCTGAGCTGGCCGACGGCGCAGGCGAGGCAAAGAAGGGTGCGGCCGACCTGCAGGATGGCGCTTCCTCCCTGGCTGACGGCGCTTCCGCGCTGGCGGAGGGCGCAGGTCAGGTAGCGGACGGCGCAGGCGGGCTAGTCGACGGCGCTGCGGCGGTGGAAAGCGGAGCTTCCAGTCTGGTGAATGGCACGGCGGCGCTGCAAAGCGGCGCAGAGGAGCTGGACAGCGGCATTGCCGATTTGCAGGCGGGGCTTGCCCAGGTGCAGGCCGGTCTGGAGGCGCTGGACAGCCAGTCGGACACGCTGACGGACGGCAGCGCGGCGGTGCTGGCGGCGCTGGAGCAGATTCAGGCGGGTCTCAGCGGCGTCTCCGCCAGCGCGGAGGAGCTAAGCAGCCTTGTGACAGCATCAGGTCAAATCAGTCAGTCCATCAGCGACCTGGCGGATGGGGCCGCCGCCCTCCAGTCCGCCGTGAGCTATGAGCAGTACAAGACCGCCATGGCGGCTAACGGCCTGGACATTGACACGCTGACGGAGGGCAACACCGCGGCAATCAGTTCTCTGACCGCACAAATCGCCGCACTGCAAACCCAGCTGAGCCAAATCTCCGGAGTGTCCGGCTACGAGGATACGGCGGCGGAGCTGGAAAGCACCATTGCCACCCTCCAACAGGTCGTCACCCTCCTGACCGGCAGCAACGGCGCTATCAGCGGGATGGAAAGCTATCTGGACACGGTTTCCGGCTCCGTTGATACCCTGGCCGAGGGGGCGGCGGCGCTGGAGACGGCCTATGGAGAGTTTGACACGGCCATTGGTACGCTGGTCACTACCCTCAGCGGAACGATTGCCAGCCTGGCCCAACTGGCCGACGGCGTCAACGAACTGGTGACTCAGTACACCGCCCTGGACGAAGGCATCCAAAGCTACACTTCTGGTGTGGCCCAGGTGGTGGCCGGGTACAGCCAGGTGATGGAGGGCGTTACCGCCCTGACCCAGGGCAGCGCGGCCCTAGTCAGCGGCACCGATACTCTGTATGACGGGGCCAGCAGCCTGTACGACGGCGCATCTCAGTTGACCGACGGGGCCGACGCCTTGTCCTCCGGGGCGGACGAGGTGGCCGACGGCGCGGACAGCCTGAAGGACGGCGCGGACGCCCTCAGCGACGGGGCGGATGCCCTGTATGCGGGCCTTGCCTCCCTGTATCAGGGCAGCACGATCCTGTACCAGGGAACGGAGGAACTGCTGGAGGGCGTTGCTACCCTGCGGGACGGGGTTCGACAGCTGACCGGCGGCGCGTCCGAGTTGGCGGACGGGGCCGGCAGCCTGTATGACGGCACCCTGACCCTGAGCGATGGGGCGGGCAGCCTGTATGACGGAACCAGCGAACTGTATAACGGTACCTCCACCCTGCGGGAGGAGACCTCTGATATGGATACCCAGGTCAGCGACACTATCGATACCATGCTGGAGGAGCTAAAGGGCGGCGCGGAGGACACGGTCTCCTTCGTGTCGGAGAAGAACACCAATGTGGATGCCGTCCAGTTCGTCATCCAGACGGAGGCCATCTCCGTCCAGGAGGCGGAGGAAGCGGGGGAGGAAGTAGCGGAGACGCTGAACTTCTGGCAAAAGCTGCTGCGGCTGTTCGGGCTGTACTGAGTTCAGCCGACTTGCAATACACCGGTGCGGGCCGTTTGGCCCGCACCGGTTTTGCACATAATGTCATTGGCCGGAGGCTCGCTTCCCTCCAAACAGGGTAACGCAGCCTGTGGCAATTAAATACACACCAAAGCACTGGCGCAGGAAGCCCGGCTCCAGAATCGAGGCCAGCAGGGAGCCACCGATGGCGGCTGCACAGCCGCAGACCCCGCCCACCAGCGCCAGCCTTCGGTCGACGGCTCCCCGCTTCAGATGCAGGGGCAGGGAGGCTCCGGCGGTGGGCAGGAAATACAGCAGATTGATTCCCTGAGCGGTCTGCTGGGAGAATCCGGCTAAAAAGGTCAGGTAGAGCAAAAGCAGCGTCCCCCCGCCAATGCCGAAGGCGGACAGCACGCCGGTGGCCAGACCGGCCAACAGGTTCAAAACAGGCATCGAATCCCCCCATAGATGGTCAGCAGAGCGAAGGCCCGGCGCAGCAGCTTGCCGCTGACCCGGTCATACCAGCGTCCCCCAAGCCAACCTCCCACCGCGCCGCTGAGGAGGAAGGGCAGCGCCGCACCCAGGTCCAGCAGCCCCTTCCACCAGTACACGGCGCAGGATATGGCGCAAATGGGCAAAATCACCGCCACGGAGGTGGCGAACGCCTTCTTCTCCTCCAGCCTGACCCACCCCAGCAGCAGGGGTACCAGCACCATGCCGCCTCCCGCACCGAAGAACCCGTTGGAGAACCCGGCCAGCGCTCCGCTGACCCCGCATTTCCAGTTGACAGCTTTGCGAGACAAAGAAATCCCTCCCCACCCAGTATGGGTGGAGAGGGATATTTTATACATTGCGGTTTGTGAAGGGTCAAATCACCGTCAGCGTGGAGAGGAAGGCGGTGGTGGAAACCTCGTAGTTCTCCGCAGTCTCGGTGTACCAGTCGCTATAGCGATCGCTCTGGATGGAGGATTTTGCGGAGGTCTGCCAGTAATACAGCTCCTGATAGCTGTCCACATAGACCAGGTAATAGCAGTTGTTCTCCGTGTCCTCCAAAATCTCGTAGGAGCCGACCTCCGGCGCGTCGCCGCCGAACAGCCACTCATCGATCACATCCGTCATCTTGCCCTTGTAGACATTCTCGGTCAGGCCGCCGTTGGAGGCGGAGGATGAGGAGGAGTTGGTGAGGGCCACGCTGGCGAAGGCTTCGCCGTTGCCGCCCATCTGGAGCCACAGATCGCGGTAGACCGTGATATTTTCCAGCGCGGTATCCATGTCATAGACGGTTTCCGCATCCTCATCCTCGTCATCCTCGGACTCGACCTCTTCCGCTTCCAATTCAAGGTCGTAGAGGTTGACGCCGTAATAGTCATCCCGGACGCGGCTGTTGAACTTCAGCACATAGTAGCCTGTGACGGTCTCCACCTCTTCCTCCTCATCGTCGTCCGAGGTGGATGTGGAGGTGAGGGTGATGATGGTGGTGTCGCCCTCGGCGCGGTCCGCGTCCGTCAGCCACTCGCCAAAGTCATAGGAGGAGAAGTAGGAGGGGGAGATGCTGGAGTAGGAGCTGAGATCGTTCTCCGCCACCAGAGTGGCAACGGCATCGTCATCATCGTCGGCAAAGGCGGCTTCCAACTCGTCCGCCAGGTTGGTGGCGTCCTCCAGAGCCTGGGCGGTCTCCTCCTCGGTGGGGTCCACCGTGTTGCCGTCATCATCGGTGGTGCTGTCCGCCGTGGCGTTAATCAGGTAGCACTCATAGTCATAGGTGTCAATGGTGTCGGCGTTTTCCTCATAGTACTCTTCCAGGTCGTCCTCAGTGACTTCAAAGGAATCGGTGACATACTCGGCATACTCGGAGGCATAGACGGACTCCCGCACCAGGTTCTTGTAAATCTTCTTCGTCATAAAGCGGCCATAGTAGGCCCGCAGAACGTAGGCTTCGCTGACGCCGTTCTCCGAAGCCTCCTCGGCCAGTTCCTCCATGGCTTCCTCCACCTCGGCTTCCCCTTCCTCGGAAAGCTCATATCCTGCGGCCTCGCCCTCCTGAGCCAGAATGCTGACAGAGGTCAGGCTCTCTGTGGCAGAGTCCAGCAGATAGTCATACCAGGTGCAACCGGAATATGCCTCCTGCTCCTTCAGGGAGACGGAGGTGTCCAGGCCGTAGTAGCTGGCATAGGAGTAAATGCTGTTATAGGTAGAGTTGAAATAGTACCCCACCTCTACAGAGGAATAGCTCTCGCCGCCAACGGTGAGGGCGGGGGCATGGGACTGGATGATGCCGGAGTCCCAGGTCAAAAGCCCGACCACCAGCACGGCAATGATGACGCCAATGGCAATGTAAATGCGCATTCTGCGCTTTTCCCGCTGCTTTTCTTCGGCGGCGCGGCGCTCCTTTCCGGACAGGCCGGCCAGGGCCTGATCCAGCTGCTTCTGCTTCCGGCTGCTCTTTGCCTTTTCGTTTTTGCTCGTCTGTTCGCTCATTGTGTTAATTCCCTCCAAAAACCGTATGCCGCAGTGTGCTGCGGCACGCAATCGCAAAATAGTCCACAGGCATTATAAACGATACTGCCCCAAAATTCAAGATGAATTCTCAAAAAGCGCGGCGATTTTTCCCAAAAAACGCAAAAAACCTGCCATGCGCTTCGCGCATGGCAAGAAACCCCGCTTTGGCCGTGTGACTCCGGTTTAAACCTGCACGATTAGGGCAGGTGGGTCGCCGCCCCGCAGCTTTTACTGCTTCCAACTTCCAGGCCATCCGAAATGGGCTGGGAGGCCTGCAATCCACTGCGAGAGGTAAGCGTCCCGTTTAAGAAATGTGGGTTTAAAAGAGGAGCCATCACGCACCAAGCAGGGCGATACGGTTCCGTGCAGCCTGAAACGGAGATTAGGATATGCGCCAAGGGGGGATGCTATTCGCCCTCTTCTTCCTCATCCTCTTCAAACAGCTCCTCCATCAGCCTGTCATAGACGGCCTGCAACTCCACCTCATCGGAGATGGTTTCCAGCTGATCCTCGCCGTCCACCGAAACCACGCGGAGGATAATCAGGCCATAATCCTCATCGTCCTCCACAGTGTCTGGGTCTACGCCCTCTGGCACGGTGGGATAGAAGGCCATATAAATGCCGCCGTTATACTCCAGAGTATCGACGTATTCCAACTCCAGGTCGTTGCCCTCCTCATCGATCAGGGTCATAAAAGTGCCGTTCAAATCTTCGGGCAGGCCATCGTCCTCGGGCAGCATTGTCTGTTCATCGCTCATAAAAAGGACTCCATTCTGCGTTCTGTCAGCCGGACAGCTTTTGCCCGCAGGGGGAGAAACGCCGTTCGCATCTGATGATATTGATACTATACCCCGAAACGGAGAAAATTGCAAGGGGAACGCTGGGATTTTGCGTAAAATTTCTATGGCGTACCCCCAGGCGGCCCGTGGCCGCCTCTACGCCCCAAAATCCTCCAGATAGGCGGCCAGGGCGAAGGCATCCGCGGCGCAGATACCGGCGGCCAGGTCGGCCCTGTCGGCGGCGGGCAGCAGGGAGACGTCGATTTCGGTTCGCATCAGCAGCGCTCCGTCCTGATAGACGCAGACCTTGCCGTCCACGGCCAGCAGCAGATAGCCGTCGCTGTCCGCTTCGGCATCCACAGGGGCGGCGGCAGCGTAGGAGAGGTCGGCACTCTCCGCCTGAGGGGTGAGGGCGGCGGCCAGGGTCAGGTTCAGGGCTGTGACGCAGGCGGTCAGCAGGAGGGTGAGGCGGTGCTTGTTCATAGGGAGGCTCCTTTCATACGGTAGATGTAGCGCAGGATATATCCAGTATGCCCCATGTTTCACAAAAGTAAACAAAAAAACGTTCCAACAGCATTGTAAGGAATTGACAGCCGTGGTATAATAGGCGAAAGACGGCTGCATCTGCCGGGGCAGGCGGAGCTCCCGTTTGCATCATATATTGTTTTTCAGGAGGTACAGCAGATTGGCGTATACAAATAAGCGGAGCGCGGGCCACGTGGTCAAGGCGTTCCTGAAATGGTTTTTTATCGTCCTTGGAACGCTGCTGCTGGTGGGGATGCTGACCGTCGGGATGCTGGCCTGCTATGCGGCCAGCTATATTCAGGACGTGATTTTGCCCCAGGTGGAAAGCTCCAGCCTTGACCTGGTGGCCAGTGACACGGACCTCTCCTCCAGCATTTACTACTACGATGAAGACACGGAAAGCTATCAGACCCTGCAAACGCTGTATGCGACGGAGAATCGGGTGTGGGTGTCGTATGAGGACATCCCCGAAATGCTGGTCAACGCCACGGTGGCCATTGAGGACAAGCGGTTCTGGACGCATCACGGCGTGGACTGGGTGCGCACAGCGGCGGCCGTGGTTTATATGTTCACCGGGCAGGACGTCCAGGGGGGCAGCACCATCACTCAGCAGCTCATCAAGAACCTGACCCAGCAGGACGAGGTGACGGTGAAGCGGAAGGTTCTGGAGATCTTCGAGGCGTTGGAGTTTGACAGCACCCACTCCAAGGAGGAGACCATGGAGTGGTACCTGAATGAAATTTATCTGGGTCACGGCTGCTACGGCGTAGTAACGGCAGCGGAGACCTATTTTGGCAAGGAACTCAGTGAGTTGAGCCTGGCGGAGTGCGCCTCCCTGATCTCCATCACCAACAACCCCTCCCTCTATGACCCCTACACCCGGCCGGAGAAGAACCATGACCGGGCAAGAATCGTCATCAGTCAGATGCTGGATCAGGAGATGATCACAGAGGAAGCGGCCAACGAAGCCCTGATCGAGCTGGGCTTCGTCACTGAAACGGACGAGGAAGGCAATCTGGTATTCCTGACAGAGACGGACGAGGACGGCACCGTCACCTACGTCTATGACGAAACGCTGGATCAAATCGAGGTGGCGCTGAACAGCACCTCCTCCAGTAGCACCACCACGTCCTCCCCCGATGATACCTATAGCTGGTACACGGACGCCGTGGTGGAGCAGGTCATCGCCGACCTGGAGGAAACCTACGGCTATGACAGTCAGACGGCCACTAACCTGCTCTATTCCGGCGGCCTGCAAATTTACAGCTGCCTGAACCCGGACGTGCAGAGCGCCGTGGACACTATCTACGAGGATGAGAGCTATTTCGCCGACTATAACTCCGCCAGTGGACAGGAGCTGCTGTCCGCCATCACCATTGTGGACAACGACACCGGTGCAGTGGTGGCCCTGGCCGGCGGCGTGGGGGAGAAGGAGGGCAACCGCATCTGGAACTGCGCCACGGACACCAAACGGCCCAGCGGCTCCTCCATCAAGCCCCTGTCGGTCTACGCCCCTGCGCTGGAGGAGGGCCTGATCACCCCCTATTCCGTGGTGGACGACTCCCCCTTTAAGGTAGACTCCAACGACAAGCTCTGGCCCTCCAACTCGGAAGGGTACTACCGGGGCCTGACCACGGTGTGGGACGGCATGGTGGAGTCGCTGAACACTCTGGCAGTGAAGGTGCTGGACAAAGAGGGGATTCAGACAGCCTATGACTACCTGACGGAACGCTTCGGCATCACCAGCCTGGAGGAGGAAGACCTTGACTACGCCCCCCTGGCCCTGGGCGGCCAGACCAGAGGCGTGTCCACCTATGAGATGGCGGCGGCCTACGCCACCTTCCCCAGGGGCGGCAGCTATACCTCCCCCTACCTCTACACCGTGGTGCTGGACGCCCAGGGACACATCATCCTGGCCACTGACGGCTACACGGCGGACGTGGACGCAGACGGCGTCGTCACCGTCAGCGGCACCGCCTCCGCCAGCGCCGTCCTCAGCGAGAGCACCTGCTACTATATCACGGAGATGCTTCGGGCCGTGATTGAAGACCCGGACGGCACCGCCTATGGCGTCGCCAACATCAGCGGCGTGGATGTGGCAGGCAAGACCGGCACCACCACCAACGACTATGACCGGTGGTTCTGCGGCTACAGCAGCGACTACACTGCCGCCGTCTGGAGCGGCTACGACAGTCAGGAGAAGATCAGCTATTCCGGCAACCCCTCCACCGAGATCTGGCAGGAAATCATGTCCCTGATTTGCAAGCAGAAGGTGCCGGAGGAGATGACCTACGATGTGGAGACGGTGACGGCGGAGTACTGCACCGCCTCCGGCGGGATACCCACAGACGCCTGCCGGGAGGCGGGCTGTGTGGCCACCGGCACCTACGTCAAGGGGGACGAGCCCTCCACTGTCTGCACGGTACACACCTATCTGACCATTTGCAAGTCCAGCGGGAAAATCGCGGGCAGCAATTGCACGTCCACGGAAAAGGTAGTGGCGCTGGACTACACCCGGACAGGTGCGGCGGCCCAGGCCAACATCAAGGAGAGCCTGAAAACCGTGGAGGAGTACCAGGCGGAGGGCATTTGCGCGGGGGAGAAGTCCTCCGACAGCAAGAAGAACTCCAGCAACTCTAACCGCTCCAATAGTTCTGACAGCACTGATTCCGTCGACAGCACTCAGAGCAGCGCCACGGAAAGTTCCGGCGGAACCACCGAGGGCGACACGTCCACCGAGTCCTCCGGCACAGCGGAGTCCTCCGGTTCCACCGGGTCTGACAGCGGCGACACAGACCAGGGCGATTCCGGCGGCGAAGCCGCCGACAGCGCCCAACCGGACGGGGCCACGGAGGAGGCCACTGCGGAGGACTGAGGCCCGGCCGGAAAAAACGGCAATTCGCCCTTGACAAACGGAACAAGACAATGTAATCTAGAGAAGAAAACTAGAATGGGACGCTGCAGGAGGATACGAACCGCAGCGAACCATTTACCTGGAGGGCAGTATGGAAGAAATCGTAATTGTAAGCGCAGCGCGGACGCCGTTCGGCAAGTTCGGCGGCGTATTGGCAGGTTATCAGGCCCCGGAACTGGGCGGCATGGCCATCAAAGAGGCTCTTTCCCGGGCCCATATCACCGGCGACATGGTAGACGAGGCCATCATGGGCATTGTGGTGCCCGCAGGGGTGGGGCAGGTACCCGCCCGGCAGGCGGCCGTCAAGGGAGGTATCCCTCACAACGTCCCCTCCTTCACCATCAACAAGGTGTGCGGCAGCGCATTGAAGGCGGTGGAACTGGCCGCCCAGATCATCAAGGCCGGAGACGCCAACACCATCGTGGCGGGGGGCATGGAGTCCATGTCCAATGCGCCTTATCTGCTGCCCAGCGCCCGCTGGGGCCAGCGGATGTTCGACGGCAAGATGGTGGATTCCATGGTGAAGGACGGGCTGTGGTGCCCGGAGAATGACGTCCACATGGCGGTCATCGGCGGCCAGGTGGCCACGGAGTACGGCGTCACCCGGGAGGAGATGGATCGCTGGGCCGTCCGCAGCCAGCAGAAGTGGGCCGAAGGCGAGGAAAAGGGCGCCTTTGACGACGAGCGCTTCCCCGTGGAGGTCAAGCAGCGGAAGGCCACCATTACCGTCTCCAAGGACGAGGCCCCCCGCCCCGGCACCACTATGGAGGGCCTGGCGAAGCTGAAACCCCTGTTTGTCCCCGACGGGGCCATCACCGCAGGCAACGCCCCCGGCACCAATGACGGCGCTTCCGCCGTGGTGGTGATGAGTCGGAGCCATGCCGAGGCGCTGGGTGTGCCGGTGCTGGCCACCATCCGGGGCTACGCCCAGGTGTCCCGGGAGTCCCGCTATATCTCCACGGTGCCGGGCCTGTCCATTCAGGCATTGATGGATAAGTACGGCCTGACCCTGAAGGACTTTGACGTGATGGAAATCAACGAGGCCTTCGCCGCCGTCCCCCTGGTCAGCGGCCTGAAGATCCTGGGCATGAGCTGGGAGGAGATGGACGCCAAGGTGAACGTCAACGGCGGCGCCGTGGCGGTGGGCCACCCCATCGGCGCCACGGGGGCCAGAGTCCTGATGACCATGATTTGGGAACTGAAGCGCCGGGGCCAGCGCAGCGGCGTGTGCGCCATCTGCTCCGGCATGGGCCAGGGCGACGCCGTCTGGATCACTGTAGAATAACAAACTATATCAGAGAAACCACCAGATAAAACAGGAGAACGGACTATGAGAATCATGGTGATCGGCGCAGGACAGATGGGCCAGGGCATCGCCCAGGTGATGGCGGAAGCCGGGCACATCACCCTGCTGAACAATCTGGATCATACCGCCCCGGAGCAGGGCATCCGCAACATTGCCGAGCGGCTGAAACGGGCGGTGGCCAAGGGCCGCCGGACGGAGGAGAGCGTGGCCCATGTGCTGAAGGACGTACACGCCTCCCACAGCCTCCGGGACGCGGAGCGGTGCGACATGGTGTTTGAGGCCCTGGCGGAGGACGAGGGGCTGAAAGGCTCCGTGCTGAAGGAACTGGACGGCATCTGCCAGGGCAGCTGCATCTTCGCCAGCAACACCTCCTCCCTGCCCATCACCCGGCTGGCCTCCTACACCCATCGGCCGGAGAAGGTGGTGGGGATGCACTTTATGAATCCGGTCCCTGTGATGAAGCTGGTGGAAATCATCCCCGGCCTTGCCACCAGCAAGGACACCATGAAGCAGGTCACCATCCTGGCCAGGGAACTGGGCAAGGTGGCCGTGGAGGTGCGGGACGTGCCCGGCTTCGTCTCCAACCGGGTGCTGCAGGCCCTCATCAATGAGGCCATCTGGTGCCTGTACGACGGCACCGCCACGGTGGAGGGCATTGACAACGTGATGCGCTACGGCATGAACCACCCCATGGGGCCGCTGGAGACGGCAGACCTCATCGGGCTGGACACGGTGCTGTCCATCCAGCAGGTGATTTACGAGGGCTTCGGCCAGGAGAAGTATCATCCCTGCCCCCTGCTCCAGAACTATGTGGACGCAGGCTGGCTGGGCAAGAAGGTCGGCCGCGGCTTCTACCGCTACGAGGGAGGCAAGAAAGTTGTTGTTTGACCTGACACCTCAGCAGCAGCTGGTGCAGAAGCTGGCCCGTGACTTCGCCCAGAACGAGGTGGCCCCCATCGCAGCGGAGATCGACAGGGACAGCCGCTTCCCCCAGGAGACGGTGGACAAGCTGTTCCGCTACGGCTTCTTCGGCATCTGCTGCCCCAGAGAGTACGGCGGCGCCGGGGGGGACACGGTGAGCTACGTTCTGATGTTGGAGGAGCTGGCCAAGTGCTGCGCCTCCACGGCGGTCATCACCTCCGTCCACGGGGGGCTGTGTATGTACCTGCTGAACCGGTTCGGCTCGGCGGAGCAGAAGGCCCAGTGGCTCCCCCGGATGAACCGGGACACCCTGTGCTCCTTCGCCCTGACGGAGCCGGACGCGGGCACTGACGCCGCCACCGTCAGCACCATGGCCGTCCGGGAGGGGGAGGACTATGTCCTGAACGGCAGCAAGACCTTCATCACCAACGCGGGCCACGCGGGGCTTTACATCATCCTGGCCTCCACTGACCGCACAAAGGGGACGAAGGGCATCACCGCCTTCTTAGTTAGTGCCGACAATCCCGGCCTCACCGTAGGCCCGCCGGAGGAGAAGATGGGCCTCCACGCCAGCGCCACCTGCGAGGTGATTTTGCAGGACTGCCGGGTGCCCGCCAGCGACCGGCTGGGCCGGGAGGGCGAGGGCATGAAAATCGCCCTGTCCGGGCTGGACTGTGGCCGCATCGGCATCGCCACCCAGTCCGTAGGCATCGCCCAGGGGGCCATTGACCAGACGAAGGAGTACGTCGGCCAGCGGGTGCAGTTTGGCAAACGCATCTCCCAGTTCCAGAACACCCAGTTCGTGCTGGCCTCCCTCCAGACGAAAACGGACGCCGCCCGGCTGATGGCCTGGCGAGCCGCCGCCCTGCGGGACGGGGGCAAGCCCTTCGGCAAGGAGGCGGCCATGGCGAAGCTGTTCGCCTCAGAGAACGCCAATGAGGTGACCCGGGCCTGCCTCCAGCTCTTCGGCGGCTACGGCTACACCCGGGCCTATCCCATCGAGCGGATGATGCGGGACGCCAAGGTGACTGAGATTTACGAGGGCACCTCGGAGGCCCAGAAAATCGTCATTTCCCGGGCCATGGGAGTGCAGTAAGGGCGCGGAGCTGCTAGTGGCTAGTAGCTAGTGGTTAGTGATTAGTGGTTGCCCCTGGCCGCTTGGCTATTGGTTCCTCTTTAGACCAGGATGGATAAAGGAAAAACGTTTTTTCCTGACAGGGGCCATTCATTCCTTTGATATGGATACCATAAAAAATAAAGCGTTTGCCCTTGCCAGGGCATGGCCTACTTTTCTCGCTCCGCCGAGAAAAGTAGCAAAAGAGGGCGGCTCAGGGGGGAGCTTCGGGGCCTCACTCCCCCCTAAGAACCCTCCTCTTATCCCACTGCCGACTTCGCCTTGTCTCTGACGCTCCGTGGCAGCGCAGGCAACAGACGATGTGGCTTGATACCTGCTGAGACTGCCGTCCATGGCGGCTGGGTACGATTGCCGCCCACGTCCCCCGCCTTACGGCGGGACGGGCGGCAATTTTGTTGTCCTTTGATCGTGGACATCTGAACTGAACTGTACTGCTATGTCAGTTTCCTCACCCCTGGATAGATTGCATTTTAAGGTGATGACATCGCATTTTACAACCTGACCTCGTAGCCGGAGGAGTCCCCCAACTCCGCCTCCGCCAGAAAGGAGAACACACTCTCCACCATGGCATGAATACTCTCCGCGCTGTAAAAGGCGATGTGAGGGGTCAGAATCACGTTGGGGAAGCTGCGGAGGACAGCCATCCGCCGGTTGGCGATTGGTACCCCGCTGAGGTTTTGGTAGAACAGGCCATGCTCCTCCTCCAGCACATCCAGGGCCGCACCCCCCAGCCTGCCTGATTCCAGCCCGTCGATCAGGGCGTCGGTGTCGATCAGATCCCCCCGGGCGGTGTTGACGAGGAGGGCTCCCTCTTTCATCCGTCCAATGGTCTTTTGGTTGACGAGGTGGTAGTTCTCGGCGGTGCTGGGGCAGTGGAGGGAGATTACGTCGCTCCCCCGGAACAGCTGCTCCAGCCCGACGTAGCGCAAAAAAGCTGCGGTCTCCGGGTTCCGGTACTGGTCAAAGCCCAGCACGTCGGCCCCCATGGCGCGGGCGTTCCTGGCCAGGGTGCAGCCGATGCGTCCGGTACCGACGACCCCCAGAGTGCAGCTGGACAGGTCCCGGCCCAGCTTGCCCCGGAGGGTGTAGTCCTGCATCCGCATACTCTGCATGGTGTAGGGCACCTGCCGGAGCAGCATCATGGCCAGCATCAGGCTGTAGTTGGCCACTGCCTCCGGCGGGTACAGGGCGTGGCAGACCCGCAGCCCCAGGCTGCGGCAAGCATCCAGGTCGATATAGTCGTAGCCGATGGTGCGGGCGCAGACATAGGCCACCCCCATCCCGGCCCAGCGCTCCAGCACCTCCCGCCCCACAGGGGTGAGAAAGACGGTGACGGCGTCGCACCCCTCCGCCAGGGCGGCAGTTTCCGGCGTGGGCGGCAGGTGTGTGGCGGCGTAGGCGATGCCCGTCTCCCGGCTGAAGGCGTCAAATTCCATCTGCTCGTCCTGCTGGCGATAGCTGTAAACAAATAGCTTCATGGCGCGTCCCTTCTATGATGATGAGGTCATGCCGTTAGTGTGCACCTGTTTCCGATTTTCATGCAAAATGCGGATAGCGTTTGGGGCAAAATATCGTTATAATGGGAAGCAGTCATCACGGCGCAGATGGGAGATGGATTCAATGCAGGAGCGCATTTTTATCGTAGAGGACGACGAGAGCATTCGGCGGCTGCTTGCCTACGCTCTGGAGAGCCAGAGCTACCGGACGTTCCAATACCGGGACGCGGTAACGGCGCTGGAAGCCATGGAGGAAGATCGCCCCGACCTGGTGCTGATGGACATTATGATGGACGGGCTGGACGGCGTCAGCGCGGTGAAGCGGATGCGTTCGGACGCCGCCCTGCGGGACGTGCCGGTCATTATGCTGACCGCCAGGGACATGGAGGCGGACAAAATCGCCGGGCTGGACGCCGGTGCGGACGATTACATCACAAAGCCCTTCAGCGTGCTGGAGCTGTGCGCTCGGGTGCGGGCTATCCTGCGGCGCACCCACAGGGAGCCGCAGGATAGCTGCCTCACCTGCCCCGGCCTGACCGTGGACACGGGCCGCCATGAGGTGCGGGTGGACGGCGTCCCTGTGGAGCTGACCTTTAAGGAATTTGAGCTGCTGCGCTACCTGATGGAGCGGCCCGGTCGCACGGTGCCCCGACGGGAACTGCTGGAGCAGATTTGGGGCAGCAGCGCCGGTACCGAGACTCGGACGCTGGACATCCACATCCGCACCCTCCGCCAGAAGCTGGGGGACACGCCGGAACACAGCCGCTACATCAAGACGGTGCGGGGCGTGGGCTACCGCTTCGTGGGCGGGGAGGGCTGACCGCCCAGACAGAACGGCGTGTTTTTCACAGTTAAAAAGTTAGGTACCTTGATATTTGAAAATGTCATATTGGTAAGTGAATCAAAAATGAACAAAAATTTAAAAAATGAAAAATTGGAGTACCCTTTTTTGAAAAACGTGCTATAATAGCCGTGGAGTCCCGAAGGGAGTACATTATCCTTTGCGCAACGCGGGGCGTTGCGCAAAAAACCAGAATAAAGGAAGTGAAAAAGATATGAGCATTGCGGAAAAGGTCATGGAGGAGTTGAACTGTGAAATCGCCTTTTCCATCGGCGGGATAGACATCCTGGAATCCACTGTGGTGACGTGGATCATCATGGCGGTGCTGCTGCTGGGCAGCTTTCTGCTGACCCGCAACCTGAAGGTGCGGGACATCGGCAAGCGGCAGGCGGCGGTGGAGTTCTGCGTGACCAAGTTGGAGGACATCGTCACCGATATGGTGGGGGAGGAAGGCCGCAGCTATGTCCCCTATCTCATCACGGTGCTGCTGTACATCGGGTTTGCCAACCTCATTGGCATCTTCGGCTTCAAGCCCCCCACCAAGGACTTGAACGTCACCATCGCCCTGGCGGTGATGAGCATCGTTCTGGTACAGGTGGCGTCCATCCGAGCCAGGGGAACGAAGGGCTGGCTTCACAGCTTTCTTGAGCCGGTGCCAGTGGTGGTTCCCTTCAACATCCTGGATTTGATTACCCGGCCCCTGTCCCTGTGTATGCGGCTCTTCGGCAACGTGCTGGGCGCATTCGTCATCATGAAGCTCATCGAGGCGGTGGTGCCGGCGGTGTTCCCCATGATTGCCAGCCTGTATTTCGACATCTTCGACGGCATCCTCCAGGCGTATGTCTTTGTGTTCCTGACCAGCATTTACATCAAGGAAGCCATCGAGTGAACCCGGCGCAGGCGAAGGGCTGCCCCGCGCCTGCGGCTCAGGGCCGCGTATCAGGGGCAAATTTTTACGGACAGAAGGCGAAGCTATGGACGCTGTCATCACCTTTATGGAAACCATCTTGAACGAGGTGGCGGAGCTTGCGATTATCCTGTTTGAAATCGTCGGCGTGACCGTCATTATCATCTCCGGGGCCCAGGGCGTTTACAACTATGTGCGCCGGAATCCCAGAACGGTTCTGAAGCTGGCCCAGGGCTTTGCCACCGGGCTGGAGTTCAAGCTGGGCAGCGAGATCCTCCGCACAGTGGTCGTGCGGGAGTGGACGGAGATCCTGACCGTGGCCGGGATCATCGCCCTCCGGGCGGCGCTGACCTTCCTGATTCATTGGGAAATCAAGGAGGAGCGGGAGGAGACCAAGGTTGACTAGGCGGTCACCATTGCCTGCCGGCAGTCGTTCCATCCATAAAAAAACACTGAAACCATCGTAACCCATTCACTCAACCGTTTGAACTATGAAAGGAGTTTTTTACTATGCTCGCAATTGGTGCAGCAATCGCTGTTTTGTGTGGTGCAGGCGCAGGGCTCAGCATCGGTCTCGCAACCTCTCACGCTGTGGACGCAGTGGCCCGTCAGCCGGAGGCCAGTAGCCAAATTATGACGCTGCTTATCATCGGCTGCGCGCTGGCAGAGGCAACGGCCATCTACGGCTTCGTCATCGCCTTGCTCTGCGTCCTCCAACTGTAATGGAAGGCGGGGACCATTGTGCTAGAGGTCAACTATAATTTAATCTTTACTGTAATCAACCTGCTGGTACTGTTCATTGGCCTGCGCTTCACCCTGTTCAAGCCGGTACAGAAGATTTTGGAGCAGCGGCAGGAGTTGGTGGAGCAAAGTCTGGCTGACGCGGAGAAAGCCAAGACCAACGCGGAAGCGCTGGAGCGCGCCCGCCTGGAGGAGCAGCAGAACGTGGCCATCGAACGGGCCAAGACCCTGGCCACCGCCCAGCAGCGGGCTACGGAGGAGTATGAGCGCATCCTCAGCGACGCCCAGGAGAAGGCGGACAGCATTGTGAAGGAAGCGGAGCAGGACGCCCAACAGGAGCGGGACGCCATCCTGCGCCAGGCCCAGACGGAATTGACCGAGCTGATGCTGGACACCGCCGCCAAGGTGGTGGCGGGTGCAGGCGCGGAGGGCGACAGCGCCCTCTATGACCAGTTTTTGCAGAAGGCGGGGGAGTTAGATGGCGCAGAAAACCGCTGAAACGGGCAGCCGCGTCCCCGTCACCCTGACCTATGTGACGAAACCCACCGAGGCCCAATTGGCGGGCATCCGGGCCTTCGCCCAGCGGCACTGCCCTGAGGGGACGCTTGACCTGACCCTGGTGGAGGACACCTCCCTGGGCTCCGGCTTCCGTCTGACGGTGGGGGACGAGGAGTTCGACTGGTCCACCCAGGGGCGGCTGAAGCAGCTGCGGGAGAAGCTGGAAACGGCCTATATCCCCAATAACGACAACCTGATTTCCATCCTGAAAACGGAGCTGGAGCAGTTCGACCTGACGGCGGAGTACACTGAGGTGGGCTCCGTCAAGACCGTAGGGGACGGCATCGCCACCATCAGCGGCATTGACCATGCCGCCTATGGCGAAATCATCCTCTTCGATACCGGCACCAAGGGCATGGTGCAGGAGATTCGCCGGGACGAAATCGGCGCGATTCTGTTCGGCAATGACCTGGACATCCACGAGGGCAGCCGGGTGGCCCGCACCGGCAAGAACGCCGGCGTGCCCGTGGGCCGGGGCTATCTGGGCCGGGTGGTGAACGCCCTGGGCGCGCCCATCGACGGCGGGGGCGACATCCAATCCGACGGTTATTACCCCGTCGAATCCCCTGCGCCGGGCATTGTGGAGCGGCAATCCGTGAACCGCCCGTTGGAGACGGGCATCCTGGCCATCGACTCCATGTTCCCCATCGGCCGGGGCCAGCGTGAGCTGATCATCGGCGACCGGCAGACCGGCAAGACCTCCCTGGCGCTGGACACCATCCTGAACCAGAAGGACAAGAACGTCATCTGCATCTATGTGGCCATCGGCCAGAAGTCCTCCACCATCGCCCGGATTGTGGACATCCTGAGGCGGCACGACGCCCTATCCTACTCCATCGTGGTGGCGGCCACGGCCAGCGACTCCGCACCGCTGCAATACATTGCCCCTTATGCCGGTACCGCCATCGGCGAGTATTTTATGCACAGTGGGCAGGACGTGTTGATGGTCTACGACGACCTGAGCAAGCACGCGGTAGCCTACCGTACCCTGTCGCTGCTGCTGGATCGCTCTCCCGGGCGGGAGGCCTATCCCGGCGACGTGTTCTACCTCCACTCCCGGCTGCTGGAGCGCAGCGCCCAGATGTCGAAGGAAAACGGCGGCGGCTCCCTCACGGCCCTGCCCATCATTGAGACCCAGGCTGGGGACGTGTCTGCCTACATTCCCACCAACGTCATTTCCATCACCGACGGGCAGATCTTCCTGGAGTCCGACCTGTTCTTCTCCGGGCAGCGGCCCGCCGTCAACGTGGGCCTTTCCGTGTCCCGTGTGGGCGGCGCAGCCCAGACCAAGGCCATGAAAACGGCTACCGGCTCCATCCGTATTGATCTGGCCCAGTATCGGGAGATGGAGATTTTCACCCAGTTCTCCTCCGACCTGGACGATACCACCAAGCGGCAGCTGGTGTACGGCGAGGGGCTGATGGAGCTCTTAAAGCAGCCGCTGTATCATCCCCTGACCATGGCCGACCAGGTCATTACCCTGGTGGCCGCCCTGAGTCAGGCATTCCTGGAGGTGCCGTTAAAGGACATCAAGGGGATGCAGACCCAGATGCTGGACTGGTTCCGGGCACAGCATGGTGAGATTCAGCGGGAGCTGGATCGCAGCAGGGAGATGTCCCCTACCCTGCGGCAGCAGATCGCCGCGCTGGCGAAGGAGTTCATTCAGTCCCAGCTTGGGGCCCAGGTATAAGCGGAGGCACGCTATGGCAAACGCGAGGGAAATCAAGTCCCGTATCAAGAGTATACAGGACACGAAAAAAATCACCACCGCCATGTACCTGATTGCCTCCACCAGGCTGCGCAAGGCGAAGCAGAGCCTGGACGCTACCCGGCCCTACTTCACCTCGCTGCAAACTGCCCTGTCCCGGCTGATTCGGCATATGCCGGAGGTGGAGAGTATTTACCTCGGCACAGGCAGCTATACTGACAACGGCCTGATGCGCCGGGGCTACCTGGTCATCACCGCCGACAAGGGTCTGGCCGGGGCCTACAATAACAACATTCAAAGAGAGGTGCTCCGGCAAATCAAGGCTATGGCGGGCCCCTGGGAGCTATATGTGGTGGGAGAGTGCGGACGGCAATTCTTCCAGCACCACGGCTACAAGATTGAGGAGACCTTCCACTACACCGCCCAGAACCCCACCATTGACCGGGCGCGGCATATCGCCTCCGTCCTGCTGGAGCGGTACAGGGCCGGCGCACTGGATGAAATTTATATTGCCTACACGGATATGGAAAACAGCGTCACCGCCACCCCCCGCTTCTTCAAGCTGGCCCCTCTGGAGAAGGGCTACTTCCGCCCCATGGAGATGGACGAGGACGGCTACGGTGAGAGCTGCGAGTTCATGCCCGGCCTGACCGAGCTGGTAAACCGGATGATTCCGGACATCATCGCCGGGTACATCTACTCTGCCCTGGTGGACTCCTATTGCGCGGAGCAGAACGCCCGGATGATGGCCATGGACGCGGCCAACCGGAATGCGGAAGAGATGCTGGCGGAGCTTTCCGTCAGCTACAACCGGATGCGCCAGACCGCCATCACTCAGGAGATCACCGAGATATCAGGCGGGGCCAGGGCGCAAAAGCAGAAACAAGTATCACGAAGGGAGCGAGTATAGACTTGAATCAAGGAAAAATTGTTCAGGTATCCGGCCCTGTGGTGGACGTTGCGTTCCCGGCAGGCTGCCTCCCGAAGCTGAAAGAAGCCCTGGAGGTGGAGCGGGGCGGCAGCCGCTGCGTCATGGAGGTGGCACAGCATATCGGCGGCAACACGGTGCGCTGCATCATGCTGTCCGGCTCCGAGGGGCTGTATCGCGACCAGGCCGTCACCGCCACCGGCGACTGCATCACCGTGCCGGTGGGAGAGGCCTCATTGGGGCGGCTCTTCAACGTGCTGGGAACGCCCATTGACGGCGGCGACCCCATCACCGACGCCCCCCGCTGGGGCATCCACCGGGATCCCCCCAGCTTTGCCGACCAGAACCCCGTTCAGGAGATTCTGGAGACGGGCATCAAGGTCATCGACCTGCTGGCCCCCTACGCCAAGGGCGGCAAAATCGGCCTGTTCGGCGGGGCCGGCGTGGGCAAGACGGTGCTGATTCAGGAGCTGATTCACAACATCGCCACCCAGCACGGCGGCTACTCCATCTTCACCGGCGTGGGGGAGCGTTCCCGCGAGGGCAACGACCTGTGGACGGAGATGAAGGAGTCCGGCGTTCTGTCCAAGACGGCGCTGGTCTTTGGCCAGATGAACGAGGCTCCCGGCGTGCGTATGCGGGTGGCGGAAACCGGCCTGACCATGGCGGAGTATTTCCGGGACGTGGAACAGAAGGACGTGCTGCTGTTTATCGACAACATCTTCCGCTTCGTCCAGGCAGGCTCCGAGGTATCCTCCCTGCTGGGGCGGATGCCCTCCGCGGTGGGCTACCAGCCCACCCTGGCCAACGAAATGGGTGAGCTTCAGGAGCGCATCGCCTCTACCCGGAACGGCTCTGTCACCTCGGTGCAGGCGGTGTACGTCCCGGCGGACGACCTGACCGACCCCGCCCCGGCCAACACCTTCGCCCATCTGGACGCCACCACGGTGCTGAGCCGGAAAATCGCGGAACAGGGCATCTATCCCGCCGTTGACCCGCTGGAGTCCGCCTCCCGAATCCTGGAAGCGGATATCGTGGGGGAGGAACATTATGAGACGGCCCGCCAGGTGCAGGCTGTACTGCAAAAGTATCAGGAACTGCAGGACATCATCGCCATCCTGGGCATGGATGAACTGGGCGAGGACGACCGTTTGACGGTAAACCGCGCCCGCAAAATCCAGCGCTTCCTGTCCCAGCCCTTCCATGTGGCGGAAAACTTCACCGGTGTGCGGGGCACCTACGTCCCCCTGCGGGAGACGATTCGGGGGTTCCAGGCCATCCTCAGCGGCGACATGGATACCTATCCGGAGTCTGCCTTCTTCAACGTGGGCACCATTGACGAAGCCATCCAGAAGGCCCACGACATGACGGCAATAGCGGGGTACAAATAAGATGGCGGCGGAGTTTCATCTGGAGGTGCTGGCCTCCGACCGGGTGTTCTACACCGGCCCCTGTGAGAGCGTGACCATCCCCGCCCTGGACGGCGAGTTGGGCGTTCTGGCGGGCCACTCTGAACTGGTGACAGCCATTGAGCCGGGAATGCTCCGCTTCCGGGTGCCGGGGGAGCCGGAGCCGCGCATCGGCGCTGTGGGCGCCGGCTTTGCCCACGTCAACGGGGACCGGGTTTGGGTTCTGGTGGAAACGGCGGAGCGGCCGGAGGAGATTGACGAGGCCCGCGCCCGCCGCGCCTATGAGCAGGCGCAGGAGGAGCTGCGCCAGCGCAAGGGGATGCAGGAGTACCGGCTGACCCAGGCGAACCTGGCCAGAGCCATGAACCGGCTCAAGGTGAAGCGGGGAGAGCGGTTCTGAACCGCGCTCCAAAGGCAAGCACAAAGCGTGACCTGCTGTCGCAGGTCACGCTTTTTTCTCATTTGATGCAGTTCTGCGTCCCTCAGCGCTTATAACCGTCCTTCAGGGACACGCTGCGGTTAAAGACCGGCGCGCCAGGGCGGGAGTCGCCGCTGTCCACACAGAAGTAGCCCAGCCGCATGAACTGGTAGGAGGCGGGAGCCGCCGCCTCCGCCAGAGACGCCTCCAGCTTGCAGTCGGTGAGTATGGTCAGGCTGTTGGGGTTCAGAGCGGCCAGGAAGTCCTTCCCGGCGGCGTCGGGGTTGGGGTCGTCGAACAGGTTCTCGTAGAGGCGCACCTGGGCGTCCACGGCGGTGGCGGCGTCTACCCAGTGGAGGGTGGCCCCCTTCACCTTCCGCCCGTCGGCGGGGTCGCCGCCGGAAGAGTTTGGGTCGTAGGTGGCCAGCACCTCAGTGATGTTACCGTTCTCATCCTTGACGCAGCCGGTGCAGCGAATCAGGTACGCCCCCTTCAGTCGGCACTCCGGCCCGTCCGGGAAGAGGCGCTTATACTTGGGAACCTTCTCCTCCAGAAAGTCCTCCGCCTCGATATACAGGTTCCGGGAGAAGGTGACCTCGTGGCTGCCCATCTCCGGGTGCTTGGGGTGGTTCTCGATGGGGAAAGTCTCCTGCTTGTCCTCCGGGTAGTTGGTGATGGTCAGCCTGACCGGGTGCAGCACTGCCATGACCCGGGGCGCGGTGTCGTCCAGGTCGGCCCGGAGGCAATGCTCCAGGAAGGCGTACTCCACCGTGGAGTCTGCCTTGGCAACGCCCACCTGCTCGGAGAAGGCCCGGATGGAGGCCGGGGTGTAGCCCCGCCGCCGCAGGCCGCAGATGGTGGGCATACGGGGGTCGTCCCAGCCGGAGACATAGCCCTGCTCCACCAGCGCCCGCAGCTTCCGCTTGGACATCACCGTATGGTCAATGCCCAGCCGGGCAAACTCGATCTGCCGGGGCTTGGCCGGGGCGGAGATGTTGGCAATGACCCAGTCGTACAAAGGCCGGTGGGCCTCAAACTCCAGGGTGCAGAGGCTGTGGGTGATGCCCTCGATGGCATCCTCAATGGGGTGGGCGAAGTCGTACATGGGATAGATGCACCACCGGTCGCCGGTGCGGTGATGGCTCTGGTGCTTGATGCGGTAAAGGGCGGGGTCCCGCATATTGAAGTTGCCAGAGGCCAGGTCGATTTTCGCCCGCAGGGTCATGGCCCCGTCCGGGAACTCTCCCGCCCGCATCCGGGCGAACAGATCCAGGCTCTCCTGAATGGGCCGATCCCGGTAGGGGCTGGTGGCGGGGGTATTGATGTCCCCCCGGTTGGCCGCCATCTCCTCCGGGGACAGCTCACAGACATAAGCCAGCCCCTTTTGAATCAGCTCCACGGCGTAGCCGTACATCTGTTCAAAGTAGTCGGAGGCGTAATAGAACCGATCCTCCCAGTCGTAACCCAGCCATTTGATGTCCTCCTGAATGGCGTCCACATACTCCACATCCTCCTTGGTGGGGTTGGTGTCGTCCATCCGAAGGTTGCATTGGCCGCCGTACTTCTGGGCGGTGCCGAAGTCCACATAGATGGCCTTGGCGTGGCCGATGTGCAGGTAGCCGTTGGGCTCCGGTGGAAACCGGGTGTGAACAGTCATACCGGCGTACCGGCCGCTCTCTCCGATGTCCGCATCAATAAAGTCGTGAATAAAGTTCTGCGACATGATGGCGTCTTTGTTTTCAGTCATGGAGCACACTCCTCAATCTCAATCTCCTCCTTATTATAGGCGAAAGTCTGCGGTTTTGCAAGGGGGACGGATTGTAGATTCAAACAGAACCATCCGCTGCCGGTTTGGAGTGGTTTGGTTATAATAATGCCATGTGCCGCAGGAACCGCCCGTCAGTGCGATTTGTTCGCACAAACCGCTTGCAGTTTTCGCCCAACTGTATTATAATGAGGGCAGAGACAGAACGACAGGAGGGATCCCTCTGTACGATTTACTCATTCTCGGCAGCGGCCCGGCGGGGCTGGCCGCCGCCATTGCGGGGCGCTCCCGGAACCTGAAGGTGCTGGTGGTATCCAACCCGCCGTCGGCCAGCCCGCTGGCGAAGGCAGAGCGCATTGACAACTACCCCGGCCTTCCCGGCGTCACCGGCGCGGAGCTGCTGGACAAGCTGCAAAGCCATGCGGACGCATTGGGGGCGGAGTTCCTCACCGGCAAGGCGCTGTCCGCCCTGGACATGGGCAGGAACTGGTGCCTGACCGTGGGGCAGGACGTGGCGGAGGGGCACTCCCTGATCGTCACCTCCGGCGTCACTCCGGTGCAGCATATCCCCGGCGAGGAGCGGCTGCTGGGCCGTGGGGTCAGCTACTGCGCTGTCTGCGACGGGATGCTGTACCGGAAGCGCAGCGTGGTGGTCATCGGCAGGAGTTCGGACGCTCCCCAGGAGGCGGCGTGGCTGTCCTCCATCGGCTGCCAGGTGACCTATGTGGCCGCCAAACGGCCGGAGGGTCTGCCGGAGGATATCCCCTTTGTCCGGGCCGGGCGACTGGAAATTGAGGGGGCAGACCGGGTGGAGGCAGTACTGGCCGACGGAGCGAGGCTCCCCTGCGAGGGGGTGTTCCTGCTGCGCAGCGCCGTGGCCCCCGGCGACCTGCTGCCGGGGCTGGCCTTCCGGGACGGCTATATCGCCGTTGACCGCAGCGGGCGCACCAATCTGCCCCGGGTCTACGCCGCCGGGGACTGCACCGGCAAGCCCTTCCAAATTGCCAAAGCGGTGGGAGAAGGGCAGGTGGCTGCCCTGACCGCCGCAGAGGACGCGGAAGCGTCTATTTTAGAAAGGTAGGAAACAGATATGGCAAATTTGATACACTTCACGCAGGAGACTCTTGACGCAGCACTGGCCCAGAAGGGCCTTGTGCTGGTGGACTTCTGGGCCACCTGGTGCGGTCCCTGCCGGATGCTGGCCCCGGTCATTGAGGAGCTGGCGGAGGACTATGACGGCAAGGTCACCGTGGGCAAGGTGGACATTGACGAGGAAATGGATCTCGCCACCCGCTACGGCATTATGAGCATTCCCACCGTCATGCTGTTTGAAAACGGCGAAGAGGTGGACAAGCTGGTGGGCGTCCGCCCCAAGGACAGCTTCACCGAGCTGATTGACGCCGCTTTGGCATAAGCGAAAAAAGCGCCTGCTTCCTGACCGTACAGGTTTGGAATCAGGCGCTTTGTCTGTTGACAGGGTCACAGCGTAGCCGCCATGACCGCCTTAATGGTGTGCATCCGGTTCTCCGCCTCGTCAAAGACGATGGACTGCGGGCCTTCAAACACCTCGTCGCTGACTTCCATGGCATCCCGCCCGAAGCGCAGGCCCATCTCCCTGCCGATGGTGGTCTTATGGTCGTGGAAGGCGGGGAGGCAGTGCATGAATTTCGCCTGGGGCCCGGCGTTGTCCATCAGGGCCTGATTCACCTGGTAGGGGGCCAGGTCGCGGATACGTTCCTCCCAGACTTCCACCGGCTCGCCCATGGACACCCACACGTCAGTGTACAGCACGTCCGCCCCCTTCGTGGCGGCCACAGGGTCGGTCACAAAATCCAGGGTGGCCCCGGTCTCGGCGGCGATGGCCTGGCAGGTTCGGATGAGTGCCGGATCGGGGAAGTAGGACTCCGGGGCGCAGGCGGTAAAGTGCATCCCCATCTTGGCGCAGCCCACCATCAGGGAGTCGCCCATATTGTACCGGGCGTCCCCCAGGTAGACCAGGTGGATGCCCTTCAGGTAGCCGAAATGCTCCTGAATCGTCAGGAAGTCCGCCAGAATCTGGGTGGGGTGGAACTCGTTGGTCAGGCCGTTCCAGACGGGGACGCCCGCGTAACGGGCCAACTCCTCCACGATTTCCTGGTCAAAGCCACGGTACTCGATGCCGTCAAACATCCGGCCCAGCACCCGGGCGGTATCGGCGATGGATTCCTTTCTGCCGATTTGGGAGCCAGAGGGATCCAAATAGGTGACCCCCATCCCCAGATCCCGGGCGGCCACCTCAAAGGCGCAGCGGGTGCGGGTGGATGTCTTCTCAAAAATCAGTGCGATATTCTTCCCCTCATGGATACGATGAGGGATGCCGGCCTTCTTCCGTGCCTTTAAATCGGCGGCCAGTGTCAGGAAGCCCTGGATTTCCTCCGGGGTAAAATCCAGCAGCTTGAGGAAGCTCTTACCAGTTACGTTCATCACAATTCCTCCTGGAGCAGTCAAGTATACTTTTCTATTTTAGCGGATTTTGGACGCGCTTGCAATGGGGAACGGCCGTTTTTCTGAAAAACAATCCACCGGGAGCTGTGGTTCGATTCGGAATATTTTACAATTCGGACATCATTTTGAGGCGCCATGTGGTATAATAAAAACAGTACGTCGGGAAAGGGGCGATTTTCTTGAAGCGGATGAGGAAGCTGCTGGAGCAGGTGGCGCCCTGGCTGCTAGTTGCGGTCACAGCGGTGGCCTTTTACGAGGTTTTGGAGCATTTGTCCTGGTTTGTGCAGCTGTGTATGGTCGCCCTGGACACAGTGTTCCCCTTCCTGGTGGGCATCGCTCTGGCCTGGCTGCTGGACATTCCCACCCGCTATCTGGAGGAGCACTGGCTGAAGAACCGGGCGCTGTCCGTGTTTGCGGTGCTGGTGGGGGTCGTGCTGGTTATTTGGCTGCTGATTGCCATGGTAGTGCCTCAGCTCCAGCTCAGCGCGGAGAGCTTTATGGAGAATGTCCCCGCCTATCTGGCCAATCTGGAGGATTTGCTAAACCAGCTGCCAGTGGACATCATGGTGGACGATACCCTTGTGGATTCCCTGTTCTCCGACTGGCAGACCATCTGGGAGGAGATTCTCACCCTGATCGAAAATTATTCCAGCAATTTGTTCGCCTACGGCAGAGCCATCGGCAACGGCCTGGTGACAGTCATCACAGCGGTGGTGTCGGCCATCTATATCCTGCTGGAGAAGCAGCAGATGGTGCGACAGCTGAAGAAGGTATGCCACGCGCTGCTGCCCACAGAGGGCCAGCGGTGGCTCAGCAAGGTTTACCACCTGTCTGACCGGATGCTGACCAGCTTCCTGGCCGGGAAGATTCTGGACAGCGCAGTGATTGGCCTGCTCAGTGCGGTGGTGCTGGGGCTGCTGCGCATCCCCTTTACGCCCCTCATCAGCGTGCTGATCGGTGTGACCAACATTGTGCCTATCGTGGGGCCAATCATCGGCGGTATCATCGGCGGCGTGATCCTGCTGCTGGCCTCGCCGGGAAGCGTTCCCCTGTACGCGATTCTGGTGCTGGTGATTCAGCAGCTGGACGGTCACGTCATTGGTCCGAAGATCCTGGGCAACACGGTGGGGCTGTCCACCATGTGGACGCTGTTTGCCATCGTGATTGGCGGGGAGTTGTTCGGCTTCGCCGGGATGATTCTGGGGGTGCCGGTGTTTGCCGTGCTGTACAACCTGGGGGCGGAGTTCATCAACGGGCGGCTCAGGAAGAATGCGAATAACGCTTCCCCCTTAGACAGGAATTAAGGAAGCGAATCAAGGTTTGCCTCCGACGGAGGTGGCTGCCGGGTTGATGGAGAGCGGGGGTCCCTCCACCTTCACCAGGGGCGCCCCTCGGCCGCCCGGCGAACAATCTCTCCTTTTTTAAAGAGAGCCGCCCCGCACAGAAAAATCCTGAAAAAACAAAATTGGGGGCTTGCATTTTCTGCCGGAGTGTGATATGATAATTGAGCTGTCAGGGACGGCATCTTCCGGGTGTGGCGAAGTTTGGTATCGCGCTTGAATGGGGTTCAAGAGGCCTTGAGTTCGAATCTCAACACTCGGACCAAAAGCGGGTGAATTGGAAACAATTCACTCGTTTTTTTGCACTTTTCAGATGTGTTTATTATTTCAGACCGCAATGCGAAGGCGTAAACGGCTTTATCAACCGTGCTATGCCAGGCAAAACGAGTGGGATAATGCCTCAGACGGCCCCAAAGAGGGCGAATAGAAAATAAACGGAGGATGAAAGCGCCATGAAAGAAAACGAGAAAATCAGCCCCTCAAATACGCAGGGGAATCCTGCCCCTGAACAGCCGTCAGATGCGTTACAACACAAGCAGCGCCCCGGCATTGAGGCAAACGTCTGGAGCCGCTTTGATGACGACGGCTATGGAATCTACAATGTACAGCCTCCAACCTCTCATGAAGAAACGGATGAGAAGGAATCAGAATAAAACTATCGAGCCATCCCGCTGCCAGCGGGAGTTTCTGCATTGTGACCGCTCCAGAGAGAAGGCTGCCCGCCAACGATACGCACTGCTGCACTCCGAGAAAATCGGTGTTGCCACGCTTTCCCCTTTGCAAGCGGCTTGCCAATGAGGGAGAATTGTGTTATACTGACCATGAAACAGGAACGTTTTTTGAACCTGATGAGAGAGGACAGAAAGGGATGGCCCCCGTCATGATCACGATTGCCGTTGTAGAAGATTCCCCGAAAGCCATGGAACAGATGAAGCAGTTCCTGGAGCGTTACCGTCAGGAGCATAGTCTGGACTTCCAGGCCAGCTTTTATCCTGACAGCGTGGCGTTCCTGGAGCAGTACAGGCCACAGTATGACATTATCTTCCTGGATGTTGTCATGCCCGGCATTGACGGCATGGAGACCGCGCGGCGGATTCGGGCGCAGGACGCCGATGTGATTCTGGTCTTTGTGACGCGGATGGCCCAGCTTGCCCTGAAGGGCTACGAGGTGCAGGCCATGGACTTCCTGGTTAAGCCGCTGAACTACGACGCCTTTGAACTGCGGATGGGGCTGCTGCTGGAGCGCCTCCCCAGGCAGCGGCCGAAAAGTCTGCTGATTTCCACCCGGGACGGGAAGTGGCGCATCGTCATTGACCGGCTGATTTATGTGGAGGTCATCAAGCACAAGCTGTTTTACCACACGGAGGACGGCACTTTTGAAACCGGCGGCACCATGAAGGAGGCAGAGGAGCAGCTGGAAGGCTGCGCCTTTTCCCGCTGTGACAACAGCCTGCTGGTGAACCTCCGCTTTGTCACCTGGGTGGGGCAGAACGAACTGACGGCCGGAGGCTGCCGACTGAAAATCAGCCGCCCCCGGCGCAAGCTGTTTTTGCAGGAGCTGTCGGACTATGTCGGAGGAACCACATGACCGCCCTGTTTGAGGCCCTCAGCGGGAATCAGTACATCACAGAGATGCTGGGGGCCTGTATGCTGTTCATTCTGCCCCACCGGAAGCGGGAGCATTTTCTGTGGCGTTTTCTCCCGTTCTGCGGGCTGGCGGAGTTGGGCTCCCTTGTGCTGATGAATTGGGGCACTGTCAAGGTGATCTGGCAAAGCGCAGACTATATTGTGGTGAGCTGCTGCATCTATACGGTGGTCTTTGCCGTACTCTCTGCAGTGCTGTTGGCCTTGTGTTGCCCAGTGAACCGGAATGAAATGATTTACTGCGCCGCTCTGACCCTGTGTGTGCAGCATATCTCCTCCGCCTCGCAGCTGCTGCTCGCCGGCCTTATCCCCTATGAGGGCATTCTGGTGGATGCGGTGGTGGAGCTGGTCACCGTTCCCATGGCCTATTGCTTCTTTTACCGCACCTGCATCCGCCCTCTCTGTGAGGACGGCGAATATCAGGTGAATAACCTGCGGCTGACGGCGGTGACCTGTCTGGTGTATCTGGTGGCGGCGTGTACCAGCGTGGCGGTCAAGGTGGTGAATGAGAGCGCCGCCAGCCCACTGTTCCCCTTCTGCCAGGTGTATGAGATCCTCTGCTGCGCCTCGATGCTGTGGATTCAGGTGAACCAGCGGCGGGCGCTGGCCCTCCAGCACGAGTTGGATATGCAAAGCTATGTGCGGCAGCTGCGCCATGAGCAGCTCCAGAGCAGCCGCCAGAATATGAACGAGTTGACCCGCCTGATGCATGATTTGAAGCATCAGGTGGCTGAGATGATCGACAAGGAGGAGGGCACGGATCGGGACGACCTGCTGGATCAAATCGCGGAAAACCTCCAGGTCTACGACGAAAGCACCCAGACGGACAACGAGACGCTGAACGCCGCGCTGATGGAGCGGAGCCTCTACTGCCGGGAGCGGCAGATTCAAATCCAGTGCGTGGCCGACTGCACTGGGCTGGAGCTGCTGGAGACCGGCGACCTGTACCTCATCCTGCGCAACGCCCTGGATAACGCCATCGAGAGCGTCAGCGCGTTGGAAAACCCCCGGCGCCGTATCATCGATTTGAAGATTTTCCGCCGGAACGGCCTGCTGTTCATCCAGATGGAGAACAGCTTCCAGGGGCGGCTTCAGTTTCGGGACGGCTTGCCCCTGACCACCAAGGAGGACCGGCGTTTCCACGGCTTTGGCCTGAAAACGGTGCAGCGCATCGCAAAGCGGTACGGCGGGGACCTCTCCATCCGGGCGGAGGACGGGCGGTTTTCCCTGCGGGTCATGCTGCCGGTAGCGCCGGAGCAGGTGGAGGAACGGAAAAGCACAGGCTGAAAACGCCTGTGCTTACTTTTTATAAATGGTAAACGGGCAATTTCTCCTCGCTGCTGACCGCAAGGCTCAGAAAGCGCTGCCGCATCTGCGTTCTATCCCGCCCCGCCGCGCATACACTGTGGAGAGAGTTCGGACAGGGTGGAGGCTCATTGGATGGATGTCAAACGGGAACGAAACCGCTTCACGAAAGGGAAGGGAATGCGCCGACCCTGGTATGCCAGGGAGATCCTGCGCCTGCTTGCCACCCTTGCTATCACGCTGGTTGTTGGACTGTGCGGCTGGCTGCTGCCCAATGCGGTCGCGCAGTGGAAAGCCGCCTGTGAAACGCTCATTTTGTCCCAAACGGACTTTGAGCAGGCATTTTCCGACCTGGGGCAGATGATGACGGACGGGGATTTGACCGGCGCGCTGGAGGACTGGTGCGCCGCCGTCTTTTCGCCGCAGGAGGCGGAGGATGCCGAGGCCGAATCTTCAGACGCAGCCGGAGAAAGCGAAGCAGCGCCGGAAGCCACGGTGCCGGAGGCGGAAGAAAATGGGAATGGGCAGATTTCCGAAGCCTGAGCTAAGCGCCGGAGGCGTTTGGTTTGGCCGCTGCTTTCTGTCCTCCGGCGCTGTCTTTCTGCTGACGCTGTTTTGTATGCTCACCTCGGGGCGGCTGATGGCCACCGTACTGCTCTCCGCCGCCCTCCATGAAGGAGGGCATTTGTGCGCCTGCTGCCTGTTGGGGATCAGGGTGCGGGCTGTGCGCATCACCTTTTGCGGCGCGGAGTTGTTGCTGGAGGAGCTGCACCGGCCCCTCCGGCGGCTTGTGGTGGCCGCTGCGGGGCCGGCGGTCAACCTCCTGTGCGCCTTTGCCGTGGCGCTGGCCCTTCCCCAGATGCCGCAGGCGCAGCTCTTTGCCGGGGCGAGCCTGATTCTGGGGCTGTTCAATCTGCTGCCCTTCCCGCCGCTGGACGGCGGGCGCATTCTCCTCTCCCTGCTGGAGCTGGCAGGGCTGGGTGCAGGCGCCGAAGGGGTCTTTCACTACCTGGTGACGGTGTTGCTGATGCTGGCCCTCGTGCCGGGCACTGCCCTGGCGTTGGAGGGGAACCCTTCGCTGCTGTTCCTGGTGCTGTGGCTGCTGTTCCAGCAACGGGCGGCATAGCGGCTGCCTGCTGACAGGCGTCAGGTCGCCTCGTGGAGCAGGCCGCTCTGGTACGCCTGCACCAGCCGCTCCAGGTCGGTGATGCGGGCAGCCTCCGCCTCGCCCTCGTCGGTCTGGCGCACCAGTACCCGCTGGGGGGAGGTGTAAATGTGCTCGCTCTGGCTGTCTATGTCCTCATCGTCCCGGATGGCCTTCTCAGTGCTTTCAAAGGGCTGATGGGTGCGCAGGGTCAGCCCGCGGCTGCTGGAAATGAGGGTGTATCCGGCGATGCCGGTTTTGCTGTGGTAGGCCCGGCAGAATCCGCCGTCGATCACGATCAGCTTGCCGCCGCCCTTGACGGGGCTTTCCCCCTCGATGGCCCGCACCGGCACATGGCCGTTGATGATGTGGCAGCCGGGGCCGGTGAGGCCGAACTCCTGCAAAATCCGCTCCGCCACCTCCGCCGCATTCGGGCCGTTGATATGGGAATAGTAAGGATTTTTTACCTCGGCGTGGGTGGACTTGTCGGCAATGTACAGCCGCTCAAAGGTGGTCATGGCGCTGCGCCCAAAGATGGGGGACAGGGGACCGCACCAGAGGTACCACAAAAAGTCCTGCCCCGCCTGGCGCTCAAGGCTGCCCTCCGGGGCGAAATAGCCCTGCCTGCACCGGCGGTCACAGTAGTCGAACAGGGCCCGGCCGCTGTAGGACTGGCCCTCAAAGGTCTCGGCGGCGAACTCGCCCGTCTCGGTCATGGGGACTGCGCCGTGATAGAGCAGGTTGCCGTTGCAGCAGCTGTACACCGTCCCCTGTGCGTAAAGGAAATGAACGTGCCGCTGGAGCTTTTCACTCTGGCGGAAGCCCCGCACCAGGTCGTCCAGCACCTCCACTTCCTCGCCGGTAAGGGTGCTGGGGCAGGCCGGATTCACCGTGGGGAAGTCCCTGTCCCGGAGGGGATACCGCTTGCCGCCGCACAGGGAGCACAGCGGAAGTGCCGCTTGACGGCAGAGGACGGTTCCGTTCCCGTAGTCGATTTGGTTCAGGTAGTCCCGTCCCTGCATCTGGAAGTCCGGGTTCCTGGCGATGACCTGGGCCTCCACCTTGAACATCAGGATGGTGACGGCCTTATGCATTCGGGCAATCTCCTCCCAGCGGCTCTGATTGCCGCCGTAAGGCCGCCACAGTGTCACGTCCGACCCGCCGTAGACCCGCTCCGCCATCTGATCCAGAGTGCGCAGGCTGATGCCGTAGCCCGTTTCCAGCATCTCCAGATTGTTGTAGGAGAGGGTGGTTTTCAGCACCGTCAGGATACAGATAGGGCTGCCCGCAGCGGCCCCCATCCACACCACGTCATGGTTGCCCCACTGGATGCCCACATCGTGGTACTCCATCAGCTCGTCCAAAATCAGGTCGGGCCGCGGCCCCCGGTCAAAGAGGTCTCCCACGATATGCAGCCTGTCCACCGCCAGCCGCTTGATGAGCTGGCAGAACCGGGTGATGTAGGCGTCCGCCCGGTCGTAGCGGATAATGCTCTGAATGATTTCTCTGTAGTAAAGCTGCTTGTCATGGTCCTCAAAGTGGGCGTGGAGCAGCTCATCCAGGATGTGGGCGCAGCTTTCCGGCAGGCATTTGCGCACATGGGAGCGGGTGTGTTTGCTGGAAACCAGGCGGCACAGTTCCACCAGCCGCAGCAGGGTGGTGGCGTACCACCGGTTCAAATCCTCCTGGCGGGCCTTCAGCTCCGGCAGCTTCTGCTCAGGATAGTAAATCAGGGTGGCCAAATCTGCCCGCTCCCGAGCGGGCACCGTGTCGGCAAACAGCTGGTCGATTTTCTCCCGTATGACGCCGGAGGCGCTGTTGAGGATGTGAAGGAACGCCTCATGCTCGCCATGAAGGTCGCTCATAAAGTGCTCCGTACCCTTGGGCAGGCGCAGCAGCGCTTCAATTCGGATAATCTCACTGGAGGCGGCTGCCACAGTGGGATATTTTTCAGCCAGCAGGCGCAGATAGCGCAGCTGCTCATCGGTCAATGGTTGTTGGGTGTTCATTCAGATTCCTCCTTATTATCGTGCAACGGAACCCAACGTTTGGGAAATGCGTGGCTGAACGGACAGGCTCAGCACCCACATTTTCTTAAGTCCTATCATACCACAGATGGGCTGCGTTCTCAATCCGTTTATACAACTTTTTTGCAGCAGGGCTGTGCCGCTACCGTATCCTGCCTCACCGCTTCCCCCAGGCGCGAACACCTGAGAAAAGGGTTGACTTTTGGGGGAAATATGGTATTCTAGCGTTGTGGCTTTTTGAAGCATCAAAGAATATGGAGGAAATTTCTATGGCACAGAAGGGTGATTTGATGACTGTTCGTTCCGATATCCGTGTGGTGGATGCAACTCTGCGTGACGGCGGTCTGGTCAATAATTTTGAGTTTACGGATGAGTTTGTGAATGCGCTGTACCGTGCAAATGTCAAGGCGGGCGTTGACTATATGGAGTTCGGCTACAAGGCGTCCAAGGAGTTGTTTGACGTCAACAAGTTCGGCAAGTGGAAGTTCTGCAACGAGGAGGACATCCGCGCCGTGGTGGGCGACAACAACTCCGATATGAAAATCGCCGTCATGGCCGATGTGGGCCGCACCGATTACGAAACGGACATCGTGGACCGCTCCGACAGCGTCATTGACCTGATTCGTGTGGCCACCTACATCCACCAAATGCCCACCGCCATCCGCATGGTGGAGGACGCAAAGAAGAAGGGATACGAGGTCTCCTGCAACATCATGGCCGTGTCCAAGGCGAAGGAGTCCGATTTGGCCCAGGCATTGGAGATGCTGGGCAACAGCCCTGTGGACGTGATTTACCTGGTGGACAGCTACGGTAGCCTGGTGCCGGAGCAGGTGCGCCGCCTTTCAGAGCAGTACCTGGAGGTGGGCGAAAAGTACGGCAAGCAAATCGGCATCCACGCCCACAACAACCAGCAGTTGGCCTTTGCAAACACCATTGAGGCGCTGTCCAACGGCGTTTCCTACCTGGATGCCACGATGAACGGCATGGGCCGCGGCTGCGGCAACTGCTCCATGGAACTGCTGCTCAGTTTCCTGAAAAATCCCCAGTACAATGTTTACCCCATATTCCGTTTTCTGCAAAATCAAATCCTCCCCCTGCGGGAATCCGGCGTTGTTTGGGGCTATGACATTCCATACCTGCTGACGGGCAAGCTGAACCAGCATCCCCGGGCCGCGATCGAAGCTGTGAAGCAGGGCCGCACGGATTATGCGGAGTTCTACACCGAGCTCCTGGAGAATGAGTGATCGACGGGATAAACCCGCTCCCCGCCTGTGCTTGCGGCAGTTGTAAGGTCTTCCCGGAGTTGTTACCGGTTTGTTGTTGCACAGTCGGCCGCCTGGTAGTATGATACAGAAAAGAACAGGAGGAGCCAGTATGAAGAAGCGAGTTTCCTTATTCTTAACGGCGGCGCTGATGGCTGCCCTATTGGCCGGCTGTGGCCGGGTCGCAGACGACGGAGATACCCTGGAAGAAACTGTATCCTCGGTGGCAAGTCAGGCGGAAGAATCCCCGGCCGAATCCTCCGGCGCAGTTTCAGCGGAGGCAGAGGCCGAAGAAACGTCAGAGGCGGAAGCCGAGCCCTGGCTGATTATTGACAGTACAGACGCCTATGATTCTGCCTACACCTTCTCCGTGCCGGAGACCGGCAGCTATGCGTTCACGGTGGCCAATGCGGACGGCGCGGAAGTCACCTGGGAGGTCTATGTTCTGGAAGAAGCCTTTGAGGACGCGACGCGCTACATTCCCCAGGCCTATGACCCCTGTCTGACAGAGAGCGGGACGCTGACCCTGACGGCGGGGAGCCAGGTCTATTGCATCTGCTCGGTGAACGCCTTCACCGGCGACCCGCTGGATGAGGGCAGCAGCCGGATGTTGGTGTTCCAGACGGTGGAGGAGGTGTCCTCCGGCACGTTCAGCGAAGCACTGAACGATTCCGCCGATTCCTCTGCGGACGGGGTTGTCATCACCTCTGAGGATGCCTTTGAAAGCTGTTATGCCTTTGAGGCAACGGAGTCCGGCACATACAGCTTTACCATACAAAACGCAGAGGGAAGCGAGGATGTCACGTGGGAGATTTATGTCCTGGACGAGGCTTTCGATGAAGCGCCCAGATACATTCGCCAGGCCCAGGAGCCCAGCCTGACCGGAGAGGGCAGCCTGGAAATCACCAGCGGCAGCTGGGTGTACTGCTTCTGCTCTGTCAACTCCTACACCAGCGACCTGGATGAGGTGACAGGCGTCAGCGCCCTGACCTACACGATTCAATAATCTGAGAGGACCCGCTATGGCAGCGACGCTGGGCGGGTTCTTTTGCGTGCTGCAGCGGCTGTGAAACGCCCAGCCTGAAAAAACAAGCGAAAAATTGGAAGAAGAACCTGAAAAATAAACAAAAATTTGGACAAAATGACGCTGGAATGAGGAAAAGTTCCGAACTTATGAAATGACCTTTACAGAGCTGACAAGCTGTGGTAAGATAAATAAAGCTGATGAATGGGATGGCCCCGGCACGGTAAGATGCCGTGCGCAGCGCGGCCAACGTTCTCATAGTAAGCGCCAGACGAGTTTGGAGGAGCATTTGCATGATTGAGACCTTTACGATACCGGGAAGTCTCCAAGACCAGGAATGTGAGATACAGGTTTGGCTGCCCAGCGGCTATCACAAGGGGGATGAACTGTACCCCGTGATGTACTTACTGGATGGCGTCAGCGCCTTCACCTGCCAGGATGAGGCGGGCGGCGTGGCCTCCAGCATGGCGACCTTTATGGATAGCTGGGATAAGGAAATGATCGTCGTTTCCATCGGCGGCCCCCAGGATGCGGGGGAAACTGACCGGGAGTACAATCCCTTTTCCGACCCCCAGCAGGATGGGACGGAAAAGGCCGGCAGGGGCGACGAGGTCATTCAGTGGATCCTCTACAAGCTGAAGCCGGTCATTGACGAGCGGTACCGCACCAACCCCTTCCGCCTCTGCACCGCCATTGGCGGCTGCGGGATGGGGGGCACTCTGGCGCTGTACGCCCTGGCGAAATATAACCGCTGGTTCTCCAAGGCGGCCTGTCTGTCCTGCGATTTCTCCGTAGGCTATCGCAACCTGAGCTGCATGATTGCAAACAGCTATGTGGATTCCAACACCCGCCTGTTCCTGAGCTGGGGCGGCGAGGAAGGAGAGACGCGGGCGGACCTGTCCAAGCAGGTCGGCTGCTCTCTCCAGCTGAACCGGCTGTTTGTGATGCAGGAATGCAGCGTTTACCCCTATCAGCAAAGAGGAGGCACCTATTCCAGCGAGAGTTGGAATCAGCAGATTCCGCTTTTCATGCACTATCTGTGGAAGGAATAAGAACAGGGCCGGCAGGGAACCTGCCCCTGTCAGGTAAATAAAAATACAAAGGGAACCTCTGATGCAGGCATCATGAGGTTCCCTTTCTTCGTAAAGGGGGTCACTTCTCATCCTCATCCTTCGGAAAGCGGTCCTCCAGAACGGCGCGCTCCTCCTCATTGAGATACTTGGGGAAGATGCGTTCCAGGAACAGCGAGAACAGCAACATGGTCAGCACCGGCACAAAGAAGATGGGCCACCATCGTTCCAGCACGAAAATCACCAGCTCCACCACCAGCAGCACCAGGATGACTGTGGTGGGCAGGTGGCGGATACACAGGGCGAAGGAGGTCCGGAACAGCTCTTTCAGCCCTAGGTCGAACCGGCCCATGACGGGGAACAGGTAGCAGAACAGCCCCACCGGAACGACCAGGGCCACATAGTAGGCTACAAACATGACCACGCCCAGGTCGGAGGTGGCGTTGGCGTGCATGACCGCGTAGCCATAGAAGATAAACACCATCATCGGAAGGAAAATCAGGGTGGCCGGGATACCCCGGCGCAGATTCTGCACGAAGGACTTCCAGAACATCCCGAAGGCTCCGTCCTCCCCGTGGCGGAAGGTTTTGACGACGGTGTAATACAGGGCGGCAGTGGCAGGGCCTGCAGTGACAACGGGCAGGCTCAGCGCCGCCCAGAACAGGCTCAGCCCCACAAAATCCACGCATTTGCTGATAAACCGCCAGAATAGGTTGTCAGGGTTAAATACTTGTCGAAACATGACAGTCTGCCTCACTGTAGCGTTGGAATGTGGCCGGTTCCGGTGTGGGGGGCGTGAATCAGATGTGCTTCTCTGCCAGCGCCTCGGCGATGCGTTCCTGATTTCTGCGGGCGGTCTCCGGGTCCCGGCGGATGAATTCATTGTAGAGCACGTCCACCACATACAGCTGCGCCATCTCGGCGGGGATGCTGCTGAGCTGGAGGGGGCTTTCAAAGGAGCCGCACTGGAGCACCACATCGGCCCGGGCGGCCCCCGGCGACTTGGAGAACCGGGTAACCAGGATGATGCTGGCCCCCCGCTTTTTGGCAAGCCCCATCAGCTCCGTAATGTCCTTGGTGGAGCCGGAGTAGGAGAAGAACAGGATGGCGTCCCGCTCCGTCAGCAGGGCGGCGGTGGTGGCCTGGAGGTGGGAGTCCTGAGAGAAGTGGAATTTGGGGGAGACGGTGGAGAACAGGTGGGCCGCCTGCCAGGACAGAATCAGCGAGCCGCCCTGGCCCATGCAGTAGACCCGCTCCGCCGTCCAAAGCAGCTCCACCGCCCGGTTGACGGCCTCAGGCCGAATCAGGGACATACTCTGCCCGATGGCGGCGGTCTGGGCAGCGTAAATCTTGCGGCACAGCTCGGAGAGGCTGTCCTCCGGGCCGATGTTTCCCTCCTGCCCCTCCAGCACAGGGGCGACGCTGCCCTGCTCGGCTACGGTGGCCTTGGCCAGGGCCAGTTTGAAGGCGTTGTAGCCCTTCAGCTTTAACTGGCGGCAGAACCGGGAGACGGTGGCCTCCGCCACGCCGCACTCCTCCGCCAGGTCGGAAATGGACATATACTGCACCTCGGTGCTGTGGTTGAGTACATAGTCGGCCACCTTTCGCTCTGCGGCAGTAAAGTGGTAATAGCCGTTGCCGATATAGGCGAAGATGTTGCCCTCTGCCGGCTGCTGCTGTTGCTGCTGCTGGAGTGCCATCGTGTTCCTCCTCCATGATTTGTTTGCGTTGGCTGTACTGTCCAAGGGGCGCCGTTACGGCCTGGCCTCGATTTCGTCCATGAGCTTGTCCAGGGTGATCAGGCAGCGGGGCACATGGAAGGGACCCTTGAAGGTGCTGCCCTTACAGGCGGGCATGGTGGGCAGGCCGTCCCGACGGAGATAACCGTACCACTCGCCGTACTCCGGGTCGGCAAAGTGATGCTCCACATAATCGGCGGTTCTGTTGAACCAGTCCAGGTACTGCTCGTCCCCGGTATCCCGGTAGAACATCATGGAGGCAATCAAAATCTCGTTGTGAGGCCACCACAGCTTCATGTCATGCTCGTAGGCCTCCGGCGGGCAGCCCATGCAGTCGATGAAGTACAGCAGGCCGCCGTATTCGTCGTCCCAACCGGCGTTGATGGCGTTGTGGAAGATGTCGCGGGCCACCTGACGGAGGGAGTCGTCATCGGTGTAGTTGGCCTGCTCCTCCAGGAACCAGCTGCCCTCGATGTCGTGGCCCGGATTCACCACCCGCCCGGCGGTGGTGTCTGTCTGCAATTCGCCGTGCATCCCCACCGTCTCCAGCACGCACTTCAGCTCCGGCTTATAGTGGTACTTCAGAATATTGTCCACGCACTCCTGAGCCCGCTGGTCGTAGAGGGCCTTATTCTCCGGGTCGCAACGGCGCATGACGGCGGTGACGTTCAGGTAAATCATCGGATCGCCGAAGGCCCGGCTGGAGCGGGTTTCCGGGATAATCTTGGAGCCCAGGCCGGTGGGGTCCTGAATCAGGCCGTTGTTCAGCTTGTAGACCATGTCATAGGCCCGGCGGGCCCGCTCAATGCGGACAGTGTCGCCGGTGTTGGCGTAATACTCCGCATTGGCGATGGTGTAGAAGTTCTCGGAGTGGCAGTACCGGCGCTGGCGCAGGGGCCTGCCGTCGCCGGTGACGGTGAAGTAGAGCCGCCCTCCGGCGTCATGGTTGACGCAATGCTCCTCCAGGAAATCCAGGCAGGAGCGGGATGCCTCCAGCCACTCCGGACGCTGGCCGTACTGGGTGCAGAGATAGGCGAAGATCCAGCCGCACCGGCCCTGCATCCAGACGCTCTTGTCGGTGGAATAAATCTTCCCCGTCCGGTCCAGGCAGGTGTACACACCGCCATGCTCCCGATCCATGCCGTACCGGAGCCAGAAGTCCACACAGCGCGTTAACTCGTCCCTGACCCACTGGTGGCGGGCCTGAAATGCGTTCTTGTCCATATTAGCCTCATCCTTTCTCAACATGACACAGACTGATAGGTGACCACCCGGAAATCGTTGCTGCCCTCCACATACGGGCATCCAGGCGTTTTCTTCATTATACCATCGGTGAAAACTTTTTTCAATCACGGCGTAGGAAAGATTTCATCTTTTCTTGAAAATTTTCTCCATCGCTGAAAATTATTTTTATTTTCCTCTTGCATCTTGGCGCATTTTTGCGTATGATATAGGTATAGACGGGGAGGTGGGCTTTCCCTCTCCCCACAAGTAGGAACCGGAAGGAGTGGTTGCCATGCGCATAACCAACGCCAGGGTATTCCTGGACGGCGCATTTGTGGAGGGCGGCATCGCATTTTCTGAAAAAATCATCGCCGCGGGCTCCGCCGTGACCGGCCCCGGCGACCTGGACGCCGAAGGCGGCTATGTGATTCCGGGCCTCATCGACATCCATACCCACGCCGCCGTAGGGGCGGACGCCAGCGACGGCGACCCGGAGGGGATGCTCGCCTTATCCCGGTACTATGCGGCGGGGGGCGTCACCGCCTGGTGTCCCACCACCATGACCCTCCAGGAGCCGGAGCTGACCCGGGCCATGCGCACTGTCCGGGACTTTGTCCGCCCCGCCGACGGGGCGAAGGTAGCCGGGGTCAACCTGGAGGGGCCGTTCCTGAGCTACGCCAAGCGGGGGGCGCAGAACCCGGCGAACCTCCACGCCCCGGATATTGGCCTGTTCCGGCGGCTCAACGATGCCAGCGGCGGCCTCGTCCGGCTGGTGACCGTCGCCCCGGAGGAGCCGGGGGCCATCCCCTTTATCCAGGAGGCGTCAAGGGTTGCCACGGTGTCCCTGGGTCACACCACGGCGGACTATGATACCGCCATGGCCGCCTATGATGCGGGGGCCAGCCATGCCACCCATCTGTTTAACGCCATGCCCGCCCTGCACCATCGGGAGCCGGGGGTCATTGCCGCCGCCAGCGACGCCGGGGCCACGGTGGAACTGATTGCCGACGGGCACCATGTCCACCCGGCCATGGTGCGGCTGACCCACCGTCTGTTCGGGGAGAAACTGGTGCTGATCTCTGACTCTCTGCGCTGCGCCGGTATGCCGGACGGGGACTATGTGCTGGGCGGCCAGCCCATCACCATGAAGGGCGGCAGGGCCACACTCTCCGGCACCGACACCCTGGCAGGCTCCTCCATCCACCTGATGGACGGGCTGCGCCGTGCCGTCTCCTTCGGAGTGCCCCTGGAGGCCGCCGTCACCGCCGCCACCCTGACCCCGGCGAAGGTGATTCACCAGGACAGCGAAATCGGTTCCCTCACGCCGGGGAAGCGGGCCGACCTGGTGATGCTGGACAGCCAACTGAACGTGAATGCCGTCTATATCGACGGCAACCGTATCCGCTAAAGAAATGAGGAATCTGCTATGAAAATCCTTTCCGCCAGAGACTATGACCACATGAGCCGCCAGGCGGCCAACCTCCTCTCCGCCCAGGTCATTTTGAAGCCCGACTGCGTGCTGGGCCTGGCCACTGGCTCCAGCCCTGTCGGCACCTACAGGCAACTCGTCGACTGGTACCGAAAGGGAGACATTGACTTCCGCCAGGTGCGCACGGTGAACCTGGACGAGTATGTGGGGCTAGATGCCGCCAACGACCAGAGTTACAGCTACTTCATGCGCCACCACCTCTTTGACCAGGTCAACATCGACTTGGCCAACACCAACGTTCCCTGCGGCACGAACCTCAATGCGGAAGAGGAGTGTGCCCGCTATGACGCCATCATTCAGGGAATTGGGGGCATCGACCTCCAGTTGCTGGGCCTCGGCCCCAACGGCCACATCGGCTTCAATGAGCCGGACGATCACTTCCCCAAGAGCACCCATAAGGTGGCGCTGACCGACGCCACCATCCAGGCCAACAAGCGCTTCTTCCAGCGGGAGGAGGATGTACCTCGGTTTGCCTACACCATGGGCGTCAGCGACATTATGCAGGCCCAGCGGGTGGTGATGGTGGTCTCCGGCGCAGGGAAGGCGGAAATCGTGAAGCGGGCCTTCTTCGGCCCTATCACCCCCCAGGTACCGGCCTCCATCCTCCAACTCCACAAGGATTTCATCCTGGTGGCGGACGAAGCCGCCCTGTCCAAGATTTGAGAAAAGAGTGCGTCCCCAGGACTGTTCAAAGTCCTGGGGACATATACTATATCATCCCTGGGGCATCAGGTCGGGCACCAGCTCCGCCAGGCGGGCGGTCAGCTGGGCGTGCCCCCGGCGCGTCAGGTGCATAAAATCGATTTGGTTGAACTCACAGCCCGCTGCGTCCATAAAGTGGCAGCCCGTCACTTCTGCGGTCTGAGCAAAGGCGGCGGCCAGCCCTTCCGACTTCTCGGCGCAGCCGGTACCCATAGCTGGGTCCCGCATCTGCCGCCCAATGGGAGGCGGGGCGACAATTAGAATATTCGGCTTGTGACTGCCCCAGCAGTCCACGCTCATGGCCTTGCGCACAAGCCGCTCCATGCCCAGGCCAATGCAGGCGGCGTTGACACTCAGGCGGTCCTTGGTGTCGTTGGTGCCCAGCATGATGATGAGCAGGTCAATAGCCTCGTGGCTCTTAAGGAGGGCATACAGCACCGGCAGGGCGTCCATGCTCTCGTGGAGCGGGTCGGGGAACACCGTAGTACGGCCGGACAGCCCCTCCTCCGTCACCAGGTAGTCCGGCCCCAGGGCTGCCTGGAGGCGGCAGGGCCAGCGCTCGTCCTCATTGAATCGGGAACCGCCGTCGGCGCAGTCGGTGGGATCGGCGCAGTAGCCGTGGGTGTTGGAGTCGCCCAGGCAGAGTATATGTTTTTTCATCACGCTCATCCTTTCCTCCGCCCCGAAGCGGGGCCTTTTTCTCCTTTTCAGTCTACCGTTTGCGCCGGGAAATGTCAAGGGAAAGTGAGCCGGTTCCACGGAAATCAAGTTCCAGTCAAATGTTCCAAAGAAACCCCGCAGTCTGGCCTTGCGACCCGCCAGCTTCGCTGTCAAGCGGCGATTCCGCTGCGCTCCCTATCCTTTTCGACAATGTTACTAAACTTGAAGATATAATCCATCCTGGGTTAAGGGGAATAACATAGCCGTGCGGTCAGATGTTCTCCATCGTTGGACTACAAAATTGCACGCTCCGCCCGCCAACGGCGAGGGCGGAACGGCAATCGTACCCAGCCGCCATGGGCGG
>JAJQEV010000117.1 GCA_021201475.1 Clostridiales bacterium | reverse complement strand
ATGTGACTTGATACCTGCTGAGACTGCCGCCCATGGCGGCTGGGGACGATTGCCGCCCACGTCCCTCGCCGTCAAGCGGCATTTCCGCTGCGCTCCCTAGCCTTACGGCGAGACGGGCGGCAATTTTGTTGTCTACCGATCGATGAAATCTGGCTGTACGGCTGTGTGATGCTCCTCGACCCAGGTTAGATTGCATCTTTCAGTTGACGACATTGCCCCGAAGGGGGTAAGAAGTACAGCGCCCCGGAGTGCATCTGCTCGTAGCTGCCCACAGGTCATTCCCCGCAGAGGACGGCATGGAGGGCAGCAAGGCCCGTATCCATCTCTTCCTTCGTGATGACCAGGGGCGGCAGCAGGCGGATGGTCTTTGGCCCGGCGGTCAGCACCAGGACGTGCCGGTCATAGACGGCGCTGACCAGGGCGCTGCGGTCGACCCCGTCCTTCAGGACGATGCCCACCATCAGGCCCATACCCCGCACCGTCTCCACGCAGGGGGCGTTCCAGCTGCGCACCGTGTCCATCAGGTACTGGCCCTTTTCGTTGATTTGGGCCATCATGGCGTCGTCCAGGGTGTCCAGCACCGCCAGGGCGGCGGCGGCAGCCACCGGGTTGCCGCCGAAGGTGGTGGCGTGGGTGCCGGGGGTCAGCACGTTGCGGCACTTCTCGTTAGCCAGCACGCCTGCCATAGGCAGGCCCCCGGCGATGCCCTTGGCGAAGGTGCAGGCGTCGGGGAGGATGCCGTACTGCTGGAAGCAGAACAGGCTCCCCGTCCGGCCAATGCCGGTCTGCACCTCGTCCACCAGGAGGAGGTAGTCCTTACTGGCGCACCAGTCCGCCAGCGCCTGCACGAACCCCTTGTCCAGGGGGAGGACGCCGCCTTCGCCCTGAATCAGCTCTATCATCACAGCGCAGACATCTGCCCCGTCCTGGGCCTGGACGCCAGCCATATCCGGCGTCTCGGCATAGCGGAACCCCTCGGTGAAGGGGAAGAAGTAGTTGTGGAACACGTCCTGCCCCGTGGCCTGGAGGGTGGTGATGGTGCGGCCATGGAAGGAGTTGTGGAGGGTGATGATGGTGGCGCGGCCCTTGCCGTACTTGTCAAAGCTGTACTTCCGGGCCAGCTTGATGATGCCCTCGTTGGCCTCGCCGCCGCCGTTGGCGAAGAAAGCGGCGGACATCCCGGAGCGGAGGCACAGCTGCCGGGCCAGCTTGGCGTAGGGCTCGGTGTAAAACAGGTTGGAGGCGTGGGCCAGCTTTTTCGACTGCGCCTCCACCGCCTGCACCCAGGCGGGGTGGCTGTAGCCCAGGGAGGCCACGCCGATGCCGCTGGCGAAATCCACATAGGGCTGACCCTCCAGGTCGTACAGGGTGGAGCCCTCCCCATGGTCTAAGGCCACGTCAAAGCGGCCATAGGTCTGCATGGTATACTGATGGTCCAACGCCTTCAGTTCTTCAAACGTCATCTCAGTTCCTTCTTTCTCTGCGCTTCACAGAATCATGGTGCCGATACCGGTGTCGGACAGGGTCTCAATCAGGATGGAGTGGGGGATGCGCCCGTCCAGGATATGGCTGCGCCTGACCCCCCAGCGGATGGCCTCCACGCAGCAGTCCACCTTGGGAATCATGCCGCCGGTGATGATGCCTTTGTTTTTCAGGCCGGGCACGTCGGCGATGTTGACGATGGGAATCAGGGTGCTCTCGTCCTTGGGGTCCATCAGGAGGCCCCGCACGTCGGTGAGCAGGATCAGCTTCTCCGCGTGGAGGGCGATGGCCAGCCGAGCGGCGGCGGTGTCGGCGTTGATGTTGTAGGAACACTCCGCGTCCACCCCCTGCGCCACGGTGGACACCACGGGGATGTACCCGGCGTTGATGCAGTCGGTGACGATCTGGGCGTTGACGTTGGTGATCTCCCCCACCAGGCCGTAGCGCGCATCCTTCACCTTGGCCTCGAACAGCGCCCCGTCCAGGCCGCACAGACCCACGGCCTTGCCGCCCCGGCGGTTCAGGGCGGCCACCAGGTTCTTGTTCACCTTGCCGCAGAGCACCTCCTGCACCACGTCAATGGTCTCCTCATCGGTATAGCGCAGGCCGTCCACAAATTTGGACTCCTTGCCCAGCCGCTTCAGCATGGCGTTGATCTCTGGGCCGCCGCCGTGGACCAGCACCACATTGATGCCCACCAGCTTCAGCAGCAGCACGTCGCTCATCACCGCGTCCCGCAGGGCGTCGGAGGTCATGGCGTTGCCGCCGTACTTCACCACCACGGTTTTCCCGCTGTATTTTTGAATGTAGGGAAGCGCCTCCATTAAGACGTTGGCGCGTTCCGAGGACAGATAGGACATGGTTCTCCCTCCGGTCAGGTGCGGTAATCGCCGTTGATGCGGACGTACTCATAGGTCAGGTCGCAGCCCCAGCAGGTGGCGCTGGCGTAGCCCTCGTGGACATCCACCAGAATCTCCACCTCCGGCTGGGAGAGGATGGCCTTGGCCTTATCCTCATCGAACAGCACCTGCATCCCCTCGTAGCACACCTGAATTTCTCCGGCGGCGGAGGCGAAGCGCACCTCCACGCACTCCGGGCGGAAGGGCGCTCTGGAGTAGCCCATGGCGCAGACCACCCGCCCCCAGTTGGCGTCCGCCCCAAAGACGGCGGCCTTCACCAGGGAGGAGGAGACGATGCTCTTGCTGAGCCGCTCCGCCGCGTCCTCGCTGCGGGAGCCGGAGACGGTGCAGGTGATGAGGCGGCTGGCCCCCTCGCCGTCGGCGGCCATGTGCCTGGCCAGATAGGTGCAGACCTCGGTCAGCGCCTCCACGAAGACGTCATAGCCCTCGTCCTTCCACTCGATGAGGGGGTTCCCCGCCAGGCCGTTGGCCATCAGCAGACAGGTGTCGTTGGTGGAGGTGTCGCCGTCCACGGTGACGCGGTTGAAGGTGCGGGGCACCACCTGATGGAGGGCGTCCCCCAGCATTTCAGTGGAGATGGCGCAGTCAGTGGTCAGGTAGCACAGCATGGTACCCATAGCGGGGTGGATCATGCCGGAACCCTTGGCAATGCCCCCCAGCGTCACCGTTTTGCCCCCCACCTCGAAGGAGACGGCGATCTCCTTCTTCTTCGTGTCGGTGGTCATAATGGCGTGGGCGGCGGCGTCGGAGCCGTCCTTGGTCAGAGTTTGGGCCAGGCCGGGGAGGGCGTCGATGATGGCCTGGGCGTTCAGCTCCTGGCCGATGACGCCGGTGGAGCCTACCGCGATGTCGTCCGGGGACACCCCCAGCACCTTTGCGGCGGCGGCGCAGACCTCCTCCGCGTGCTCATGGGACAGGTGGCAGCAGGCGTTGGCGTTGCCGGAGTTGACCACCACACCCCGCAGCACGCCGCTCTCCAGGTGGGCCATGGTGACGTACACCGGGGCGGCCTTCACCCGGTTGGTAGTGAACATACCGGCGGCGTTGCACTCCGCCTCGGAAAAAATCAGGGCCAGGTCGTTCTTGTCAGGAGAGCTGCCCGCCTTGACACCGGCATGGGTGGCCGCGGCGCGGAAGCCCTTTGCGGCGCAGACGCCGCCGGGAAGCTGTTTCATAGCTGATTCTCCTTTATATATAATTATTCAGGCAGATGCAGGCTCTCCGTCTCCCGGAAGCCCAGCATCAGGTTCATGTTCTGCACCGCCGCGCCGGAGGCCCCCTTGCCCAGGTTGTCAAAGAGGGCGGTGACGGTGCAGCGTTCTTCTGTGCCGCAGACGTGGAGCGTCAGGGTGTCCAGCCCGGCCAGGGCGTTGGCGTACAGCTTTCCGGGGTTCTCCAGGGGAGCCACGGACACCATGGCCTGCTCGGCATAGTGGGCGGCCAGCGCCTCCCACACCACCCCGGCGGCCTTGGGCAGCAGCACGGTGGTGGCCATGCCCTTATAGTAGTCGTCCACCACGGGGGTGAAGCAGGGGGCGGTCTCCAGGCCGCAGATGGCCTGCATCTCCGGGACGTGCTTATGGTTCAGGGTCAGGCCGTAGAGGGCGGGGGCGCTGAGGGCCTCCGCCCGGTCGGGGGCCTCATAGTCGGCAATCATTCCCTTGCCGCCGCCGGAGTACCCCGTCAGGGAGTAGCAGGCCACAAAGTCCTTGGGGGACAGCACCCCCGCCTGCACCAGGGGGGCCACGGCGGAGATAAAGCCGGTGGCGTGGCAGCCGGGGTTCGCCACCCGTTTGGCCTGGGTGATGGCCTCCCGCTGGCCGGGGCGCAGCTCCGGGTAGCCGTATACCCAGGCGGGGTTCGTCCGGTGGGCGGTGGAGGCGTCGATGATGCGTGTGTCCGGATTTTCCACCAGAGCTACCGCCTCTACGGCGGCGGCGTCCGGCAGGCAGAGGAACACCAGGTTGGCCTGGTTCATCAGCCGTTTCCGCTCCGCCACGTCCCGGTGCAGCGCGGGGGAGATGGTCAAAAGCTCGATGTCCGTCCGCGCCCCCAGGCGCTGGTAGATTTGCAGGCCGGTGGTGCCAGCCTGGCCGTCGATGTATACCTTCGGTTTCATGGAAGACCTCCCATGTCATACTACTGTTATTTTAATTGGTTCTGCGGAGGCTGTCAATGAGGAGTGCGACGTTTCGTTGACGATTCGGGGAGTGCGTTCCTTAGGCAAGGAATGATAAAGGAAAAACGTTTTGCCCTCCCGGCGGGCCTGAGTACCGCCTGCTGACCCTTTACGGTATCCTCCTCGGACAGTGACCCTCGCCAGCATAGCTGGCATCGGTTTCCGGCTAAAAATGTGCCGCTGGCACATTTTTGGACGCCGTAAATTGCTCCGCCAAGAAATGGGGCCCGCCGGGAGGGCAAGAACGGTGTTCCTTCCTCTATCCTTGTCTAAGGAACCCCCCGTTTGAATTAGAAACAATGCCAAAAAAGCAAATCAGCGGGGCAAGTGTCGCCACTCGCCCCGCCGTCGGAAGCGATTCGATTATCCCTGCGCCTGCTCCGGGCGGTGGGCCGCCACGAAGTCCCTCACGGACTGAATCTGCCGGGTGGTGTCCTCCGGGGAGGGGCCGCCGTAGACCTTCCGCTCCCCCACGCAGTGGCGTAGCTCCAGGGCGCGGTAGATGTCGGAGTCGAACAGGTCGGAGATGGCCCGGAAGTCCCGCAGGGTCAGGGTGTCCAGGGTATCGCCGGACTTGATGCAGCTGTTCACCAGCCGCCCCACCACCATATACGCCTCCCGGAAGGGCATCCCCTTCTTGGTCAGGTAGTCCGCGCAGTCAGTGGCGTTGATGAAGCCCCTGGAGGCCGCCCGGGACATATCCTTGGGCCGGATGGTCAGGGTGTCCAGCATGGCGGCAAAGACGGGGACGCACTGCTCCACCGTGTCAATGGCGTCGAACACCGGCTCCTTGTCCTCTTGCATATCCTTGTTGTAGGCCAGGGGGAGGCCCTTCATCACCGTCAGCAGGCTCACCAGGTCGCCGTAGACCCGGCCGGTCTTGCCCCGCACCAGCTCGGCCACGTCGGGGTTCTTCTTCTGGGGCATGATGGAGGAGCCGGTGGAATAGGCGTCGTCCAAATCCACGAACTTAAACTCCCAGCTGCACCAGAGGATGATTTCCTCAGAGAAGCGGGACAGGTGCATCATCAGCAGGCTGCACGCGCTGAGGAACTCGATGGCATAGTCCCGGTCGGAGACGGAGTCCATGGAGTTCTCCGTGGGCCGTTGGAAGCCCAGCAGTTCCGCCGTCCGCTCCCGGTTCACCGGGTAGGAGGAGGTGGCCAGAGCGCCGGCCCCCAGGGGACACTCGTCCATCCGCTCCAGGCAGTCCTCCAGGCGGGTCACGTCCCGGCGGAACATATTGGCGTAGGCCATCATATAGTGGGCAAAGGTGGTGGGCTGCGCCCGCTGCATGTGGGTGTAGCCGGGCATGACAGTGTCGATATTCTGCTCCGCCTTGCGGATGAGCACCTCTTCCAAATCCAGAATCTGATTGATAATGACGGGAATTTCGTCCTTGACGAACATCCGGAAGTCCACCGCCACCTGGTCGTTCCGGCTGCGGGCGGTGTGGAGGCGCTTCCCGGCGGAGCCGATGCGCTCCGTCAGGATGGTCTCGATATTCATGTGGATGTCCTCATTGTCCAGGGAGAATTCCACTTCCCCCGCCTCAATGTCCGCCAGAATGGCCTTTAAGCCGTTGATGATGGCGTCCGCGTCCTCCTGGGGGATGATGCCCTGCTCCCCCAGCATGGTGGCGTGGGCGATGGAGCCTTTGATGTCCTGGGCGTAAAGCCGCTGGTCAAAGTCAATGGAGGCGTTAAAATCGTTTACCAGGGAGTCGGTTTCCTTCTGAAAGCGTCCAGCCCAGAGTTTCATAGCTGCTGTCTCTCCTTATTGCTGTGGTGGCGCTGCATCAGTTCAGCTTGCCCTGCTCCCGCAGCGCCTGAACGGTGGTGGGCAGACCCCACAGATTGATGAAGCCGGCGGAGTCCTTCTGGTCATAGTCGGACTCGTCAAAGGTGGCCAGGCTCTCAGAGTACAGGGAGTAGGGGGAGGTCATACCGGCGGGGATGATGTTGCCCTTGTACAGCTTGACCTTCACCGTGCCGGTGACGTACTTCTGGGTCTCCGTTACGAAGGCGGACAGGGCCTCCCGCAGGGGGCTGAACCACTTGCCGTTGTAAATCAGGTCGGCAAAGTCCACGCTGAGCTTCTGCTTCTCGTGGAGGGTGTCCTTGTCCACGGTGATCATTTCCAGCAGCTCATGGGCCTTGTACAGGATGGTGCCGCCGGGAGTCTCGTAAACGCCCCGATCCTTCATGCCAACCAGACGGTTCTCCACGATGTCGATGATGCCGATGCCGTTCTTTCCGCCGTACTCGTTCAGGTCGCGGATGATGTCGGAAGCCTTCTTGTGCTCGCCGTTGATGGCCACCGGCTTGCCCTGCTCAAACTCCAGGGTGACATAGGTGGGTTCGTCCGGGGCCTGGAGGGGGGAGACGCCCATCTCCAGGAAGCCGGGCTTCTCGTAGTTCGGCTCGTTGGCCGGGTCCTCCAGGTCAAGGCCCTCATGGCTCAGGTGCCACAGGTTCTTATCCTTGGAGTAGTTGGTCTCCCGGGTGATTTTCAGGGGGACGTTGTGGGCCTCGGCGTAGTCGATCTCCTGGTCACGGGAGACGATGTCCCACTCCCGCCAGGGGGCGATGATGGTCATGCCGGGGGCGAAGCGCTTGATGGCCAGCTCGAACCGCACCTGGTCGTTGCCCTTGCCGGTGCAGCCGTGGGCGATGGCGTCCGCGCCCTCCTCCAGGGCGATTTGGGCCAGCTTCCGGCCGATGATGGGCCGGGCGAAGGCGGTGCCCAGCAGGTAGGTCTCATACTTGGCGTCAGCCATGACGGAGGGGATGATGACCTCGTCCACCATCTCGTCGGTCAGGTCGGCCACGATGAGCTTGCTGGCGCCGGTTTTCAGCGCCTTCTCCTCCAGGCCGTCCAGTTCGTCGGCCTGGCCCACGTTGCCGGCCACGGCGATAATTTCGGGGTCATTATAGTTCTCCTTCAGCCAGGGGATGATGATGGACGTATCCAGACCGCCGGAGTAGGCCAGAACGACCTTCTTGATTTCTTTCTTTGCCATGGGGATTCCTCCTAAAAATAAACTGCAAGGGTGCAGAAGCGTGTTTACCTTGTCTACGAGGGTTATCTTACCACGCCCCGGGCCGGATTGCAAGCATCAATTTGCATAAAAATGCAAATTGATTCCGGCGTGATTGGCGGTATACCCACAATAGATGAATAAATATGCAGAATAGAGCGAATAAAAATGCGGGTGGAGCTGTCCACCCGCATTTTTATGTAACCGTTGAGATTAGTCCTCAGCAATGATACCCATGGGGCAGTTCTCAGCACAGGTGCCGCAGGAGATGCAAGCATCAGCATCGATGACGTAAGCATCGTCGCCCTCGGAGATCGCGCCGACGGGGCAGTTCTCAGCGCAGGTGCCGCAGGAAATGCAGCCATCGCCAATCTTGAATGCCATGATAAATTCCTCCTTGTTTCTGGATGAGTTCATTGTAACATGATTGCGGAAAAAATCAAGGGAAATTTTCAAAAAAATCAAAAGTTAGCGGCAATTAACCTCAAAAGTCTGGATTATTTGCCCAAAAAGTTAGCGATGCATAACCGCAGAACTCCCACCAAAATGCTGGGATATTCGGCCTTAAACACGGGCACACTGTCTCTATACAAGGGAAAGGATGTGCAGAATTTGGCAAAACAGCGCAAAACCGCCCCGCGCCGCCCCCTGGACAGCCAGAAGGACGACGCGGAGTTTGCCTTCGACCTGACGCCGGACGTGGGGGACGGGGGCCACACCGCCCAGCACAAGCGCAGGCCGGAGGGCATAGACGGCGGCCGGATGCATCAGGTGCGTGCGGATGACCAGCCTCACCTGGGGCGCAAGGGCGGAGAGTTTTAAGACAGGACGGCAAGGCCGCCTCACGGAACCGTGGGGCGGCCTTGCGCTACATACGGAAGGAACGGCGCCCTCACCGCCTCCTACGCCGTGGGGCGGCCTTTCCCCTGGCGGATGCCCCCGGCAAATGGACGGCCCCGGTTTTCCGCAGCTTCGCCACGAAGAAGCCCTCGAACCGGCTGTCCGGGCAGACGCACACCGTCCCCGCCAGATGAGTGGGCAGCAGGGGCAGCGCCTCCAGCCAGTCCCCCTGGATGGGCACCAACTCCACCCCGGGGCTTCCCAGCGCCCAGGCCACCACGTCCTCGTTCTCCTGGGCCAGGATGGAGCAGGTGGAGTACACCAGCTCCTGCCCCGGCTTCAGGAGGCGCAGCCCCTTGGCCAGCAGCGCCTTTTGGCTGCGGACGCTCTTCTCCACCAGCGCCGGAGTGAACCGCCCCAGCCCCGGCTCGGTCAGGGACAGGGTGCCGCTGCCGCTGCACGGCGCGTCCAGCAGGATGCGGTCAAAGGCGAAGGCATCGTCCAGCTGCCGGGCGTCCGTCACCATGACGTAGACGCAGGAAGCCCCCTGCTTCGCCACGTTGTATTTCAGCCGCTCCCCCCGACGGGGGTTCAACTCGCAGGCGGTGATGTGGCAGCGGTTCCCCGCCAGAGCTGCCAGCTGGGTGGTCTTGCCGCCGGGGGCGGCGGCCATGTCCAGAATGTCCATCCCCGGCTGGGGATTCAGCACCAGGGGCGGCAGCATGGAGCTGAGGCTTTGCAGGTACACCTCCCCCGCCTCGTACAGGGGGAGGGCGCGGACGGCGTCCTCCCTGGCCTGGGGCAGGAGAAAGGCGTCCGGGTACCAGGGAATGGGTTCCGGCTCCAGCCCGGCCCCGGTCAGGGCGGCGGCCACCGCCTCCCGGCTGGTTTTCAGAGGGTTGGCCCGGAGGGTCACAGCCCGGCGGCAGCGGTACCCGTCTAAAATCCGCTCCGTCAGTTCAGCGCCGTATTGCCCCTCCAGCAGCGGGGGCAGGCAGGCGGGGAGGGTCGCCCCCGTCAGGTCAGCTTCATATTCGGCCATCGTTCCTCCACAAACTCATCGGAATAGTTGTCGTCAATAAACGTCTCCAGCACGCTCTCGGCGGGCAGGTCGGCGGTGCGCTCCACATAGCGCACCATCACCGCCCCGGTCAGCAGCGCGTCGGCAATCATCAGCACCACCACCGCCCAGGTGGCCACCTTGGCGTAGAGAGCGGGGAGGCGCTCAATCCATCCGCTGAGGACGGGGTAGAGGTTTTTGATCCACACCACCGCCAGCAGCCCCCAGAAGATGCAGAACAGCAGGTTGGTGCGCCCGCCGATGTTGAAGGGCATATCGCTGTAGTCCCAAAAGACGGTGCCAAAGACGTACTCGGTGAACACGCTGCACAGGTACTCATACGCGCCGCCGATGAACGCGCCCCCCAGGAACACATAGCGGTCCTCCCTGTCCGCCAGGGGATGCAGCACCATGGTCAGCACCACCGCCCCGAAGCCCCACACCACGGAGAAGGCCCCGTACAGCACGCTGGAGCGGCTCATCCAGTATCCGGCGGAGAAGCGGCAGAACACCGTCTCAATCAAATCCCCCAGGAAGGCGCAGAGGATAAAGACCCAGAACAGCTTGTCCAGGCACACGCCCCTGGCGAAGGCGCCGCCGCCCTCCTCCTGCCAGTGGGGTTCCTCCGCCTCGGGGTAAGCCCGCGCCAGCCGCTTCCAGATGGCGTTGCAGAGGACGGCCCCCAGTTTGCCCTGGACGGCGGACTGCTCGCGCTGCTGCACTTCCTCCGCGTGGGCCAGGGCCGCCTCGTCCCGGCTCTTGGACACGGCGTAGAGGACGCCCGCCAAATCCGCCGCCAGGATACCCAAAATCACCACGTCCACAATGCGCAGCAGCCGGACGGGCAGCAGGCTGAGGAAGGTGTACAGGAAGGGGTGGAGCAGCAGCACCACCAGCATCGCCGCCAGCGCCTTTGCCATAAAGAGGAGCAGCCGCCGCCAGTCCACGGAGGAAGGAGCGCTCTGTTTGCGCCGGGTCAGCTTCCGCCGCCAGGTGCGGCGGGTCAGGTCGTCGGCCAGAGAGTCGGTGACGGACACCACCACCAGGGCGAGGATATACTGTAATATGATATGCCCCGCCAGGGTGGGCAGGCTGACCATCAGCAGCACCGCCATAATGCCGTACTTGGGGCAGATGGGCAGGTCGAAGAAGCCGCGGTTGGAAAAGACCCTGTCCTTCACCACCACGACCACCACTTCAAGCAGCCAGCCCAGGAAGCCGTACAGCAGCAGGCAGGTGATAAGCTCGGTGTAAGTGTACTCCATGGGGGAACCTCTTTCTGTTATAATGTTATCAACGTAAAGCTACAATCTATTTTGGGCTGAGGGAATCACGTATCCGTACAGTTCAGATGTTATCCATCGCTGGGCTATAAAATTGCACGTTCCGCCCGCCAACGGCGAGGGCGGAACGGCAATCGTTGCCAGCCGCCATAGGCGGCAGTCTCACCAGTGAGAAGTTACATCGTCTCTAACGGGATAGACCACCTATAGAATAAGACAAGGCGAAGCCGCCAGTGGGATAGGGGG
>JAJQEV010000092.1 GCA_021201475.1 Clostridiales bacterium | reverse complement strand
GCATACCCCTTGAGGGTAATCCTGACGGATTTCAAGATTTTGCAGGATTTTGCGTAAAAAATATGCCGGTGGCATATTTTTAGCAAAATCCTGAGCCAGCTATGCTGGCGAAGCCACTTTGAACCGAAGCGATTTATGCATCTTTCGCTCTACTTATCCAATGGCGGAAATTTACCGCAAGACGCCGAAGTGCATTTGTTCAGAGGCTCCTAAAAGACGCTCACATCTCCCGGCGGCCCTCCAGGGCCCGCACCAGGGTGGCGTCGTCCGCATACTCCAGATGGCTGCCCACCGGGATGCCGTAGGCCAGGCGGGTGATTTTGCAGCCAAAGGGCTTCAGGAGCCGGGAGAGGTACATGGCGGTGGTCTCCCCCTCAGTGTCCGGATTGGTGGCCATGATGATTTCCTTCACGCCGCCGTCGGCCACCCGCTTCACCAGAGACTGAATCTCAAGGTCATCCGGTCCTACGTGGTTCATGGGGGAGATGACGCCGTGGAGGACGTGATAGGCGCCGTTGTACTCGCCGCTGCGCTCCATGGCTACCACATCCTTGGGGTCGGCCACTACGCAGACCGTGGACTGGTCCCGCTTATAGCTGGAGCAGATGGCGCAGGGGCCGTCCCCCTGGGTCAGGTTCCGGCACACGGGGCACAGCGTCACCGTGTGCTTGGCGTCCATGATGGCGTCCGCAAACTCCTGGGCCTCGCCCTCCGGCAGGTTCAGCACATAGAAGGCCAGCCGCTGGGCGGACTTTGTCCCGATGCCAGGCAGGCGGGCGAACTGCTCCACCAGTTTTTCCAGCGCGGGGGGGAAATATTGCATAGTGGCTCCTCCTCCCAGGCAGCGCACCGCCCAAAGGGCGGGGACGTGTCCCGTTGCGATTCCGCCGCCGCACCCTCCTCCGAAGGGCGGCATAGGATAGGATGCGGCAGGCCCAGAGAAACTTAGTGTGCCCGCCGCTTGCGATAGCCGTCCCCGCAGTCTGCGGGGGCGGCACTGATTGTTCCGTTTTCGGGCTGACCGGTTACATGATGGTCAGCACTTCCTGAGCGTCGTAGCCCTCCTGCCGCAGAGCGTCCAGGATGCTGTGCTTGTGGGTGTGGCCGAAGGCTTCCAGCGTCACCTTCAGCTCCACGCCCTGCTGGCGGTTCACGTTGACGAACTGGTTATGCTCCAGCTTGATGATGTTGCCATTCTGTCCGGCCACAATGCCCGCCACCCGCAGCAGCTCGCCGGGGCGGTCCGGCAGGTGGACGGAGAAGGTGAACACCCGTCCCCGGCCGATCAGGCCGTGCTGAATCAGGCTGGACATGGTGATGACATCCATGTTGCCGCCGGTCATAATGGCCACCACGTTCTGATTCTGAATCCCCAGCTCCCCCAGGTGGGACAGGGCGGCCACCGTCAGCAGCCCGGCGGTCTCCACGATCATCTTGTGCTTCTCCGTCATGTCCAGGAAGCAGGAAACCAACTCGTCGTCGTCAATGGTCAGGATCTCGTCCACGTTCTCCTGGATGTAAGGCAGCACCTTGTCCCCCGGCGTTTTCACAGCTACGCCGTCGGCAATGGTCTGGACGGGGATGGTCATCACATGGCCAGCTTCCACGCTGGCCTTCATGCTGGCCGCGCCGGAGGGCTCCACGCCAATGACCTTGACGCCCGGGTTCAGCAGCTTGGCGTAGGTGGACACGCCGCTTGCCAGCCCGCCGCCGCCGATGGGTACCAGAATCACGTTGACATCCGGCAGGTCGGAGAAAATCTCATAGGAAATGGTACCCTGGCCGGTGGCCACCCGCAGGTCGTTAAAGGGGTGGATGTAGGTCAGGCCCTGCTCTTCCGCCAGGCGGGCGGCCTCCTCCGCCGCATCGTCGAAGCCCAGGCCGTGGAGCACCACGTTGGCCCCGTAGCTCTTGGTGTTGTTCACCTTAATTAAAGGCGTGGTGGTAGGCATGACGATGGTGGCCTGCACCCCGGCGGCCTGGGCGGCATAGGCCACGCCCTGGGCGTGGTTGCCCGCGCTGGCCGTGACCAGGCCCGCCGCCTTCTCCTCCTCCGTCAGGGTGGAGATGGTGTAGTAAGCGCCGCGAATCTTATACGCGCCGGTGACCTGCATATTCTCCGGCTTCAGATAGACCTGGTTGCCGGACAGGCCGGAGTAAAAGTCGCTGTAAATCAGGTTGGTGGGGCGGGTGACGCCCACCAGCACCTCTCGTGCCGCTTTGAAATCGTTCAATGTCATCATAACTGAAAAGCTCCATTCCGTCCCGCCAGCATGGCCAAAACCGGGCCAAAACGGGCGGGCTGTGTTCGCTCTGACCCTCCGGGGGATAGGGAGGGCAGTCAACGATTTTATTTTAGACGCTTTTCCTGCAAAAGTCAATCCATGCTGTAAGGATTTCGGTCATTTCCGGCGGGAAAACAGCGTCCGGGCCGCAAATTGAGGCTGCCTAGAGCAGTGAGAGTTCTATCCCCACCACGCCGCAGCGCCGCTGCCGCTCCGGGGGATAGTAGCGCTCCATATCGGCGGATGAGGCCTGGGCCACCGTCTCCGCCGTATAGCCGCAGCGCAGCAGGGGCAGACTCCGGTACAGCTCCTCGAAGGACGGGAAGAGATACAGCGCCTCCACTCTTGCCGCTATGGTTTGGTCGGCGTCCGCTGTGTTGGTAAAACAAATGGTGTCTCCCACCGCGATTTGCCGCCGCTTTGCGTCGTAGAGCCGTAGCTCGATGGTTTTGGCCGCGCTTCTGATTTGCGCGAACGGAGCCGGATTTAGCTTCATGGTATGATTCATTTTTATCGTTTGGGCGCTGCATGGCCAGCTCCTTCCGTTCATGTTGAGAAAAGGATACCATACCGCAGAACGCTTTGCAAGGGAACGGTTCGGCCAAAGCTATCTGACCCGTATCTTTTTTCTTGATCTGGCTCTTTGCAACAGGTCAGACTTTGTATTATAGTGATGAAAAGCGTAAGGAACCTCTGAACAAAGGCAGGAACCCCCATGACATCCCACAACAATCAGAAAAAGGCCGCCATCATCAACGACTTCACCGGCTTTGGCCGCTGCTCCATCGCCGTTGCGCTGCCCATCCTCTCCGCAATGAAGATTCAGTGCTGCCCGCTGCCCACTGCCATTTTCTCCAATCACACCGGCTTCCCCAGCTGCCATTGGACGGACTACACCGGCCACATGGCTTCCTACATGGCGGAGTGGGAGAAGCTGGGGCTGGAGTTCCAGGCCATCGCCACCGGCTTCCTGGGTTCTGACGCACAGATCGACCTGGTGAAGCAGTTCCTGACGGCCTTCAAGGGGCCGGACACCATTGCGGTCATCGACCCGGTCATGGGCGACTACGGCAGGCTGTACGCCACCTACACCCCCGACTTGGCGCGGCGGATGCGGGAGCTGGTGGCCTTTGCCGACATTCTGACCCCCAACCTGACGGAGGCCTGCATCCTGACGGACAGGGACTTTTCCCCCGCCCCCTCGGAGGCTGAACTCACCGCCATGTGCGAGGCGCTGTCCGACCTGGGGCCGGAAAAAATCGTTGTCTCCGGTCTGGAGCTGGAGGAGGAACTGGGCAACTTTGTCTACCAGCGGGGCAAGCCCCCGCAGCTTCTGACCCAGCCCAGGGTGGGGGACTACCGCAGCGGCACCGGCGACGTGTTCTCCGCCATCCTCACCGGGGACGCGGTGAACGGCGTAGACTTTGCCGCCTCCGTGCAGCACGCCGCCGCCTTCGTCGCCAGGGCGATTCAACGCTCCATCGAGCTGGAGATTCCCCTGACCGACGGCGTCGCCTTTGAGGAGCTGCTGGGAGAGCTGATTCCCGGCGACCCCGCCGCTATCTCATCCAAAGGAGCGATTCACCCATGACCATCACCTATCAGGTAAAAAACGGCATCTATGTCAACATGACCAACCGCTGCCCCTGCGCCTGCACCTTCTGCCTGCGGCAGAACGGCCCAGGCGTCTACGGCTCCGACTCCCTGTGGCTGGAGCGGGAGCCCACCGTGGAGGAGGTCTGCGCCGACCTGGACAGGTGGAACCTGGCGGACTATGACGAGGTGGTGTTCTGCGGCTACGGGGAGCCCACCGAGCGGCTGGACGACCTGCTGGCGGTGGCCGCCCACATCCGCGCCACAGCCTCCATCCCCATCCGCATCAACACCAACGGCCTGGCCGATCTGATTGCCGGGGAGCCGGTGGCCCAAAAGTTGGAGGGGCTGATCGACACCGTTTCTGTCAGCCTGAACACCCCCGATGCGGAGGAATATCTGGCTCTTGTCCGTCCCCGGTTCGGGGCGCAGTCCTATGATGCCATGCTGCGCTTCACGGAGGACTGTACCCGCTACGTCCCCAACGTGGTGATGACGGTGGTGGGGGAGCCGGTCACCAGCTTGGAGGCTCAGGCCAAGTGCGGGGCCATCTGCGACCGGCTGGGGGTGCGCCTCCGCGTCCGGCCCTATGAAAGCTGAGAAACGAAAAACGCATCCGAATCCATCTGGATTCGGATGCGTTTTATGCTTAGGGCCGCAGATCTAAACCGCCGCTGACCGAGATGGTCTGCCCTGTGATATAGGCGCTCTCCTCGCTGGCCAGGAAGCAGATGAGCTGGGCCAGATCCTCCGGCGTGCCCAGCCGCCCCATGGGGATAGAGGGCAGAAAATCCGCCGGATCCAGGTCGCCGGGGTGAAGCCCCTCCACCCGGGGGATGGCTCCCTTGGCGATGCAGTTTACCGTGATACCCTCCCCGGCCAGCCGGGCGGCGGCGTTCTTCGCCAGAGCGTTCACCGCCCCTTTGGCTACAGCGTTCACGAAGCTGCCGTGTACGCCGCCTTCCACCCCTTCCACCGAGGTCATCAGGATGATGCGGGGGGCCTTGCTGCGGCGCAGGCTGGGCAGGGCGGCCTTCATCATGTTGAAGCTGCCCGCCACCAGATGCTCTACCTCCTGCATCAGCACATCCGTCTCCACCTGCTCCATGGGGGTACCGTCCCCCAGGCCGCCGGTGTTGGAAATAATGACATCCACCGAGCCGAATGTCTGCTCCAGCCGTTCATAGGTGGCGGGGGATTCCTCCGCCGGGCCGTCCTCTGTTGCGCCCACGGCAACACAGCGGCCGGGATAGCCCAGGCTGTTGACTTCGTCCACCAGGGCCTGCGCTCTGGCTGCCGCATGGGTCGTCATTACAACGTTCATGCCGCCCTGACAGAGGGCTTTGACCGCCGCCACGCCGTCCCCGGCGGTGGCCCCGGCGAAGGCGCAGGTTCTTCCCTGTAATGTCTGCATTGCTTTAACCTCCTGCACTTAAAGGAACCGCTCCAGCCATTTGCCCATATAGGCATACAGGGCCGATTCCGTGTCGCCAAATTCGCCGGGCGTCGTTTCCGCATCGTGGTTTGGTGTAAAGACGTGGGTCGCGCCGTGGACGAAGGCGATGCTCTTGTCCGCCATGGTTGCCCGCCGGTAAATCATCTCCGCCGCCAGATATTCATAGCTGCCGGTCATGCCCATGGTCAGCATGGGCACCGTGATGTACTTCACGTTGCCAATGGGGGAGGCATAGCTGGAATCCCAGTCGATGCCGGCGACCCCCGTCTCTCCGATGGCGAAGTCCTCCTCAGACGCCCGGATGGCCTGGGCACTGAGGAAGCCCCTGACCGTGTTCTTATTGGCCCCCATTCCATAGAAGGAGGAGAAGCCGCGGTCAACCTCCGGGGTGCGGACGCCGTACACTACCTCATGTGTGATGCTTCCGTCTCCGTGGAGCAGGTCATACTCCCCTTCTGTGTGGGCCAGCAGCCGCAGATCCTGGGGCAACATGCGGTTGTTGGGCTTGACCTGGCTGCCCCCTGCCACGATAAAGGGCTCATCGTCCAGATAATCGCCGCTGCCGGACTCGATAGCCGCCAGCCGCGCCTGGGCGGCGGCAATGAGCCGGTCGTTCCGGCGCACCTGGGCGGCGCGGTAGGCCCGTACAAATGCCGGGGGATACTGTGCGCCGTCCCTGCGGTAGCCGTTGCTCTCAGCGAAGAGATCCCACTGACTGTCCAGCTTGAGGCCATTGCCTTCCTCTGTCACGGCCGGATCCAGGCTGAGGAGAGACATGACCCCGTTGCCGTAGTTTGCGTCGATCAGCATAATGCCGTCCGCAGGGGTCAGCGTGCCCTGGATTTGACACTTCCAAATCTTCTCCTCACCCTGAAAAATCCCGACGCCCTGTTCCGCCACAGCCTGATAAGCGGTCATCAGCGTTGCGCCGCCGCTGTGGCCCATCAGGACGGTTTGCTCCGCCCCCTGGGCTTTCAAAAACCGGAGAGCCCGGTCAATGATGGGGAACTTGTCCTCAATGATGCCGCCCTCCTTCGCCTCGCAGGCCACCACGCGGTAGCCCTGCTGGGCCAGGCGGGGGCCCATGGCCAGCGCCATATAGTTCTGGTCGCAATGCATGATGACCACGCCGACCCTGCCCTTTGCCCGGCTCCGCTCTGTCGGCAGCTCCGGCGTGTAATACATGGCCAGGCCGTCGAAGCCCATGTCCAGCAGGGTCTCCTGTATGCCCTCGGTGCAGTCCTGCACAAAGGTATTATCCTGTAGATTCAGTCGATACATTTTGTACTCCTTTCGTCTGTTCCGTGATGTAATAGAGTTTAGCACAAAGACTTGCCAAAATCAAGAGGAGTTTGGCAAGTCTTTGCTGTCAGGGAATCAGCGTGTTCAGGAGGTGGGTCAATAGCGCTCGATTACTTCGCCTGTCTCTGTGTTCCGTGCAAAGCGGCGCAGGAACTCCCAAGAAAGCTCCGCCATCTGGGGCATGATCATGTGGGGCGTATTCTCCAGCGAGATGTAGCGGAAGTACCACTTTCCGTTTTCGTTCCGGTAATCGGAGAGGTAGGCCTCGCTGCCCATCACATAGCGCACTTCTGTTCTGTCCGCCGGGACGCCGTTCTTTCTGGTGACGTAGTCCGGGCTGCTCTGGGCGGCGAGAATCTCCTCCCTGCTCCGCATAGGCAGCTTGAAGGCCGACAGGCGGTTCTGGAAGTAGGTCACATCCTCGTCGATTTTCTCCGGGGTGCGGTTCGTCTTTTGGTAGCTGTTTTCCAGCTGGCCGTTGATGTCAATGAGGGGATAGTCGTACTGCCGGAAGGAGGCGATGATTTCCGGCGCCTTTTTCAGGTAGTAGTCTATCCTGGCGCCCACCTGCAAGCCCACCGGGTCGCACAGGGTGGCCGCCGCAGCAATCAGCTTGGGGTGCCGACGGTAGAACTCCAGAGCATAGTACCCGTTGTGGGACTGGCCGGTGATGTACACCCTTGAGGGGTCGGTGGGATAGGCCGCCAGCACCTCCTCCAGCACGGAGGGCAGCACTTCGTCGTTATCCTCCGGCGTCTCCAGGGCAAAGTAGACCATCATAAATTCGCCCCGCCCGCACAACTCAATGAAGTCATAGTAGAACTGGAAGGCCGTCTGCATGGTGCAGGGGCAGGCCGTCCGGGGCTCCTTCAGGGTAAGCAGCACCGGCAGCTTGTGGCCCGGGTGGGTAAAGGCGGACTCCGGCGTCAGGGTCACATACCAGTCGTGGCCGATATAGTGGTCTTCGCACCGGATGCCCTTCTCCTGCCAGAAGGCGGCCATCTTGGGGTCGTGGGGGTCGGTGTAGTCATGCTCTAAGCGCATTCCCTCCGCCTGCCGCTTGCCGGCCATGCTGCGGATGTGGCGCTCATAGTCCCACTCCGGCAAGCCCCGGCGGTAAATGCCGCCGATGGTGTACTGATGGGCCAGGTTCACCTGCCACTTGTCGGAGATGTTCACCACCGTCCGCCCGGCCAGGGTCTCAGGTTCCGGCCAGGCTGCCAAATCCAGGCCCGGCACATCCGCCAGCGTCAGCCCGTGGCGCACCAGGGCGGAGATGTCCAGATAGAGGGGGTCATAGGAGATGCGGAAGGTGCCCTGGGTCTCGATAGCCTTCTCCATCAGCGCGCCGCTGACGCTCTCCTTGCACTCGGCAAACTGCACCAGGATGTTTTCCCTGGCCGCCGTCTCCAGCAGTTCCGTGTTCTCCGCCAGGCGGTTCATGGCGCTGTGGGGGTCGTCCCGGTTCGCCTCGACGTAGGGGATCAGCAGCACCCTGGGGTCATAGAGCTGGTGCCGCTCCACCGCCGTAGGGGCCATCTGCTCCCCCATCATGCCGTAGCTGGAGAAGTACATCCCCTTCTCCTGCCAGGCTTGCAACACGTCCGGGAAGTAGGCGGCGCGGTTGACCTTATCCGTCGCCTCGTCGTGGCGGTCAGCATAATGGTCGACGGCAGGGGCCGCCTGCTGCTCCGCCGCGATCAGCTGCTCCAGCTTGCGGAAGAGGGGGGCGGCTGCGTTTTCGCAGCCCTCCCACGTCTCATCCCGCCAGAGGAACAGGTCGGGATAGCTATATGTTTCATTATAATAAGCCATAGTAACCTCTTTCCTCTGCCGATGTCACAGGTTCCCCAGGTACAGGTCGCTGTCGATGCTGCGCAGGTGGTTCTGGTACTCCTGCGTGCCGTACAGTGCATCCCGGAAGTTGATGAGCTCGATTTTGTGCTCCCTGACCCAGTTTTTCAGGGTGTCGGAGGTCAGGGCAGCCACATCCTCCGCCCGGACAGTGGTGAAGTATTTGGCACGGGGGCCGTTGTCCCCCTGCTTGTAGACGGTGTAGTCCACATAGCCGGGGTGCCAGGACTGCTCGAAAATCACATCGTCAGGCAGCTCCAGCATTTTGTCCGGGTCCTCCAGGTAGTAGCGGATGGGGTCGTACTCCTCGTACTGCTCCGTCAGAGAGTCGGTAAAGACCTTCTCATAGGCGAAGGCGGGGGCGGGGATGTAGATGTTCCGGCTCTTCCACTTCTCATCCGGGTACTTGATACCGGAGCGGTCGCCCTTGGTGGCGAAGTTGTAGACGATGCCGTAGTCGTCGCAAATCTTCTGCTTCACGGCGTTGAACACCGTCTTTGCGCTGGTCAGGTCGGTGGTGTCCGGCACTCTGCCCAGGATTTGCAGGCAGCGCTTCATCTGAGCGTGGCACTCCGCCTCCAGCTCTCCGGCGTCGATTTCATCGGTGGTGCCGATGTCCGGGCGGAACCGGTTGGTGCCGGGGATGAGCAGGGACTGCACCTGCTCCACCGGCAGCACCGGGCTGAACCAGAAGTGGCTGTGCCAGCCGATGGAAAGCCAGGGCCGCTCCTTGAGGAACTCCAGGGCCTCCACCGTGCCAGGGGACTCCAGCATCACGTCTGCCGAGGTGACGATGCCGTTGTCAATGGACTCAAAGGTGCCGATGTTGAAGACATGGGTATAGCCCACGTCGTCGGCGCGTACAATCATTTTTTTCATTCTGTTGCCTTTCTTATGCCCGTACAAGGCCGCTTACAGGTTGTTGATTTCCTTGCACCGGTGGCAGGAGACGAAGTGGTTGGGCAGAACCTCCTCCAAATGCTGGGGCTGGCTGCACTCAGGCGTGGCATAAGGGCAGCGGGCCGCGAACCGGCATCCGGGCTTGGGGTTGATGGGGGAGGTGATCTCCCCTTTCAGGATGATGCGCTCCTGCTTGGAGTGGATGTTGGTGGAGGGGATGGCGGACAGCAGCGCCTTGGTATAGGGGTGCAGGGGCTGGACGAACAGCTCTTTGGATTCGCTGGTCTCCACCATCTGGCCCAGGTACATGACGCCGATGTCATTGGAGATATGCCGCACCACGGACAGGTCATGGGTGACGAACATATAGGTCAGGTTCCGCTTCTGCTGCAATTCCTTCAGCAGGTTCAATACCTGGGCCTGGATTGATACGTCCAGGGCGGACACCGGTTCGTCGCAGACGATGAACTCCGGGTTCAGGGCCAGGGCACGGGCAATGCCCACACGCTGGCGGCGGCCGCCGTCCATCTCATGGGGATAGGCCAGGCGCAGGCGCTCCTCCACGCCGCACAGCTCCATAAGCTGGGTCACTTCTTCGTCGATTTGGGCCTTGGTGTACTTGTGGGTCAGCTGCAAGGGCTCCCGGATGGTCTGCTCCACCGTAAAGCGGGGGTTCAGGGAGGAATAGGGGTCCTGGAACACCATCTGCATGTGGGTGCGCAGTTCCTTCAGCTCATGGTGGCTGACCTTGGTCACATCCTCGCCGTTGTAGAAGATTTGGCCGCCGGTGCTCTCGTGCATGTGGATGATGGTGCGGCCCAGGGTGGACTTGCCGCAGCCGGACTCGCCCACGATGCCCATGGTCTTGCCCTTTTCGATTTTGAAGGAGACATCGTCCGTGGCGTGCAGAAAGCCGTTGCGGACCTTAAAATATTTCTGGAGGTTTTTCACCTCAATACAAGGGGTACTCATCTTACTGCTCCTCCTTCTTCTCGAGCTTCGCACAGCGGCAGAAGTGGCCCGGGGTCAGCTCCAGGTTGGGGATGCTGCCCTGACGGCACTCCGCGCTGGCGTAGGGACAGCGGGGGCTGAATGCGCAGCCCTCCGGCAGCTGGGTGGGGTCGGGGGGCAGCCCCTCGATGGGATGGAGCCACTCTTCATCGTCATCCAGCTTGGGGATGGCCCCGAACAGGCCGATGGTGTAGGGGTGGGTGGGATGGTCGAAGATGTCCTCTTTCGTGCCGCTCTCAATGATTTCTCCGGCGTAGACTACGGCCACGTTGTCGCAGGTCTGGGCTACCACGCCCAGGTCGTGGGTGATGAGAATCATAGCGGTATTGTTCTTCTGCTGCAAATTCCGAATCATATCCAGCACCTGGGCCTGAATGGTTACGTCCAGGGCGGTGGTGGGCTCGTCCGCCAGCAGCAGGTCGGGGTCGCAGGCCAGGGCCATGGCGATGACCACCCGCTGCTTCATGCCGCCGGAGAACTGGTGGGGATACTCCCCGTACCGGGAGGCGGGGATGCCAACCATCTCCAGCATCGCCCCGGCCTGCTTCTTGGCCTCCGCCTTGGAGACGCTGCTGTGCAGGCTGATGACCTCGGAGATCTGGTCGCCCACGGTGATAACGGGGTTCAGCGCGGTCATGGGGTCCTGGAAGATCATGGCGATTTTGTCGCCCCGAATCTTCAGCATTTCGGCCTCCGGCAGGCTGGTCAGCGTCTGTCCGTCAAAGTTGATTTCGCCGCTGATGAGC
>JAJQEV010000054.1 GCA_021201475.1 Clostridiales bacterium | reverse complement strand
TTTAGTCTCTAACGGGATAGACCACCTGATTGAGGGACAAGGCGCTAGCCGCCAGTGGGATAGGGGAGGGTTCTTAGGGAGGGGCGAGTCCCCGAAGCCCCTCCCTAAGCCGCCCTCTTTTGCTACTTTTCTCGGCGGCGTGAGTTTGCGGCGTTAAGAGACGCGATTTGTCAAGGGTAATTTTGATTCTTTTAAAATCGTCACGATGAGAATTTCCGAAAGTCCTAAATTCAGATAAAAATGTTGTGAAAACCATTGATAAATGACAAAAACAGGGCAGACATGCACATACATTTGTGTAATGTCTGCCCTGTTTCTCTACGTCCCTACGCTGCACATTATTTCCAACAGTGCCAATGTTAGAGATTCCATAGTCAGTCTGAAAAGACACGTAGTTTTATATTGTTGTAATTGTGCTAGAAGCCGTTTGTGATGAGCGATGATTCCACATAAAAGTTTCCGTAAGTTGTGAGGTACCACGGGAGTTCACTGAATCAAGCGATGCAAAGTAAACGCATGTAGAATAATAATCTCATGGACTGTTTTGTGATATAGATGGAATGAATGACACTTATTGAAACAGTCAATTTTTCAAAAGACTGAATTTATAGTATAATTTAACCATAGAAGTTGCAGAAAGGAGGTGTCAAACTGTTGGTTAAACGCTGCGAACAAATGGGTCAAAGTGGTATTCTCGTTGAAACTCTTTCTGCCATGTGTTACACTTTCGTTATCAAGTGCGAAGGCTGCCGGAGGTATAACAATGTTGGAAAATTTTGAGAATTACAAGGTATTTTATTATGTTGGGAAAAATCTGAATATCACGAAAGCTGCGGATGAACTGTTTCTCAGTCAACCAACCATCACAAAGGAAATGCACTCATTTGAAGAGGCATTGGGGTGCAAACTTTTCGTTCGAGCCTCAAAGGGCATCCGGTTAACACCGGAAGGACAGATTCTTTACGAAAAAATCGTTCCGGTGGTGGAATCGCTGATGCAAACAGAGGCGATGATGAAGCAAATCGGACATCACGAGGAAGGTCACCTGGTTCTCGGGGCAAACTGCAAAACTGTGGAACACCTTTTACGGGATAGCGTTACTCAATATACCAGCGAGTATCCCGGCATAGGCGTCCAATACCTGTTGGCGAAACGGAACATCCAAGACTCTGCGTTGGAGAACGGGCTGGCGGACATCGGCTTTTCCTTCCGCCCCTATCACAGGGACTTTGCCCTGACAGAACGGGAGCTGATTCAAAAAAGCCACCACACAGCTTATATCTGGCAACCGAATGTGGAGATATACCGTTTGCTGGTCAGTGATGTAATTCTGGTAGTAGGCAGCCATTTGCGCAACCTACAGGAACAGGGAGCGCTGAACAGGTCTGATTTGTACGCCTATCCGCTGATTCTCTGGATTGAGGAAGATCCCGATGCGGAGAAGCAGTATGCAAAACTTTTCCGTCCGGATGGGCGTTTGGTTCGAGGCGATCTGGTGGTGGAAAACCTGGACCTGACGCTTCACCTGTTGAAGGCTTCTAATGCAGTTGGCGTGGTAAACAAAGTGATGGTCGAGGAGGAGCTGAACAGGGGCGAGCTTTTGCAACTCACGCTGAAGGAAACGCTACCACAGCAGGAACTGGTCATGTTCCACTCCAAGTTGCGTCCGCTTAGAAGGTCTGCACAGCAATTCAAGGAGCTTGTCTTAAATGCCCCTGCTTTCCAGCCTGAGCCCGTGGCTATTGATGACAGATTTCAACCATAATACCGCTCCACGCTGAATGGATAAAACAGCGAACAACCAACTCAATAATGTAACCAGCCCTTGCAACTGGGCAAAAACAGAAAACAAATTAAAAAAGGAGTACATGATGAAAAAAATGATTGCTTTACTGTTGGCACTTTGCATGACAGTTTCCCTGGCTGCCTGCGGCAGCACTACTTCCGATAACAGCTCCGGTAGCGGCGATTCGTCGTCCGAGACAAGCAATGCATCTAGCGAGGACGGCAGCGAAAGCGCATCCTCCAGCACTACGGAGGGCGAAACCGACTCGGACACCGAACTGTATCCTTCGCTGACCGTGGCCGTATCTACGGACTGGAAGGATCTGGAACCTGAAAGCCCCAATCAGGATGGAAAGTATACGTTTATCTACAACATTTACGAATCCTTGTTTGATTTGGATGATGCCGGAGGCTTGGTAGGGAATCTGGCCACCGGTTATGAGGAAGTGGATGGCTACACATGGGTGGTTGACATTTACGATTGCATTTATGACTCTGACGGGAACCATATCACCGCCAGTGATGTTGTGTTCAGCGTCAACTGGCTGATCGACAGCGGCAATGCGCTTGGCTACGATGCCTTTGAAAGCATTGAAGCCACCGGAGATTATCAGGTCACTTGGCATTTTACGGAAGAGATGACCGGCGTAAAGAGCCTGGAGCAGTATTTCCTGCGCACGCTAATCTTTTCGGAAACTGCCTATAATGAGCATAATTTTGCAACAGATCCGGTAGGCACCGGTAATTATAAGGTGACAAATCTGGTCACTGGATCTACCCTGACCATGGAAGCTCGGGATGATTATTGGGGGAGCGACCCGGAAATTCAGGCCGAGCGGATGGAGTACCACACCGCTACCGTTCAGTCTGTTACCCTTCAGATTATCTCTGAGGCCGCTAACGCCGCCGTTGCCCTGGAGATGGGAACTGTAGATATGTGTGCTTACGTTTCAAGCGACCTGCTCTACGAGTTTGAAGAGGGCGGGCAGTATTCTGACCAGTACACCGTCTTTGAAGCTATGTCCAGCGATCACTTTATTCTGAACGCGAACTGTGATGACAGTTCTATTGGCTTGGACACTAACCTAATGCTGGCTATTTTCTATGCGTTGGAGAACGAGTCCATTGCTACGGCTATGGGCAGCGGATACACAGCCATGAAGGGTTTGGGCTTCTCCTATTTTGGGGATTATAACCCCGAATGGGATGAGGAAGCAAACTATGTTAACACGTATGATCCGGAATTGGCGGCTGAGTACTTGGAACAGTCTGACTACAACGGAGAAACGCTGGAAATGATTGGCCTGAACACAGAGGTTGCAAAGAACGCCATGACGATGATTCAGACCCAGTTGGAACAGATTGGGATCCATGTAAGTATCAATGCTTATGATCAGAATACGCTCGGCGCAACGATGGCAGAGCGCACTGGTTGGGATATCGCAATGAATATGGCGGGTGGCACTTCCTTTGCAGGCACGTTTGGTGCCTTTAACCTGAATATCAACGATGGCTACAATAAGTATTGGAATGATGATGAAACCCTGGACAATCTGCGTATTGTTATGAACACGGACGAAACCCACGATGATGAGCATGTTAAGGAATTCATTGACTACGTCTATGAAAATGCCTATCAGTATGGTATCGCTATTGCGACAAGTTCTATTGTTGCAACATCTGACATGACTGAGCTTTATCTCCGTGAGGGTTACTTTACTCCTTGCGCTTGCCAGTTTAACTAACCAATTTCTCCGTTCACCGATGATGCGGCCTTAGTTAATTCATCGGTGAACGGAGGACATATTCAGAAGCAAATGTTGTTTCCGGTATATGTTTTTAAATTATACACAAGACGAAAGGAGAAAGCATGACCAGGTATATAGTAAAACGAGTATTGATGCTGTTGGTCACTGTATTTTGTGCAGCTATCGTAGTGTTCACTTTGATGTACATCTCGCCATACGACCCAGCTCGAATCTTGCTTGGCGGAGATCCGACCCCGGAAGCGCTGGAAGCAAAGCGTGTGGCGCTGGGGCTGGACAAGTCTTATTTACAACAATTAGTCACTTATCTCTCTGATATCTTCCTGCACCTCGACTTTGGTGATTCCTGGGTTTATGGTGTGCCAGTTATGTCCGAATTGGCTGCTCGGTTGCCCCGAACTCTGATTGTTGGCCTTTGCGCTATGGTTATCAATGTCATTATTGGTGTGGGAATGGGCATATTTGCCGCTGTACATGAGGGAAAGTGGCAGGATTCCGCAATCATGGTAATTGCAATGGCGTTCATTTCCGTTCCAGACTTCTGGGTAGCACTAATGTTAATTATTCTGCTGTGTCAAAGGCTCAACTTGTTACCCGCTTTTTATACTGTAGGAGACTGGAGAAGCTACGTGCTGCCGATTATTTGCAGTTCATTCGGCGGTGTGGCTGTGAACGCACGGCAGGCTCGCTCCTCTATGCTGGAAGTGATACGTGCCGACTTTGTCACGACGGCGCGATCCAAAGGGCAAAAAGAGAGTAAGGTTGTCATGAATCATATGCTTCCCAACGCTATGATGCCCATTATTACCGGTCTGGGCGGCGGCCTGTCCATGATTGTTGCAGGCTCTGCCGTCATTGAATCCGTTTTTTCCATCCCAGGTGTAGGCGCCTATTTGTTAACAGGACTAAACTCACGGGATTATCCGGTGGTGCGGGGCAGTGTTATTTTCCTTGCCACCTTCAGCGGTATCATTATGTTGCTGGTGGATTTGGCTTATGCATTTCTTGACCCGCGCATCAAGGCGCAATATGCAACAGGAAGGAGGGCAAAGTGATGGAGAACGTAAAACGAAAGCCGGAAGTGGACGGACTGCTTGTAACAAGGGAAAACCCTGTGCTGTCCTTTGCAGGACGAATGCTGAAGTCCGGCGGAGCAAAGCTAGGCGCTGCCATTTTTATCTTTGTGGTGCTGTTTTGCCTGGTTGGGCCGCTGTTCATCCCTTATGGTGAGAATGATATCGATTTGACAAGCATTGCCTGTGGCCCCAGTGCAGAGCATTGGTTTGGTACGGACACAATGGGGCGCGACATGATGGCACGGCTGATGTACGGAGGACGCTACTCTCTGCTGCTTGGCATAATCACCGCCCTGTTTTCCGCAATTTGCGCCATGACCATCGGCAGCATAGCAGGCTATTTTGGCGGCAGAGTTGAAATGCTTATTATGCGTTTTATGGATGTGTGGGCATCTCTCCCTGGTATGTTGCTTTGCATTCTGCTGTCGGCTGCTATGGGATCTGGCTTTCTTGCAACAGTACTTGCCCTGACCGTTGGAGGAATTCCTGGCGGGGTACGAATGCTGCGGGGGCAGATTTTGTCCGAGCGGAGTAAGGAATATGTGGAAGCGGCAGAATCCATTAATTGCTCCAAGGTGAGCATCATGTTCAAACATCTCTTGCCCAATTGTGTGCAACCTACCATCGTGCAAACCACTATGAGCGTAGGAACTACCATGATTCAGGCAGCCAGTCTGTCCTACATTGGTTTGGGCATCCAGCCCCCCGCCGCAGAATGGGGCGCAATGCTGTCCGAAGGGCGTGCCTATATCCGCACGCAGCCTCATTTGCTGGCCGTACCTGGCATTGCCATCGCATTGACAGTCCTTTCCATCAATTTGTTGGGCGACGGCCTGCGCACGGCGCTGGATCCGAAGCTGCGGGACTAAGGAGGCAGAAAATGAGCAAAGAAACTGAAAAATACTTGGAAATTAAAGATTTAGAGGTTGTTTATACCCAATCCAAACGTGTTGTCCGGGCGGTCAATCATGTCTCTCTCAGCGTTGCGAAAGGCGAAACATTGGGGCTGGTAGGGGAAACCGGCGCAGGAAAGACAACCATCGCCAAGTCGATCATGCGGATTTTGCCCGACCCTCCTGCCAGGATTCTGGGCGGTGAAATATGGCTGGACGGTCAGGATTTGCTAAGCATGAAAGAGTCAGAGATGTTGGATGTGCGGGGCGAGAAGGTAGCCATGATCTTCCAGGATCCCATGACTGCCCTTAACCCGTTGCAAACGGTTGGGGATCAAATCCTGGAGGTGCTGCAGTTCCACAACGATTATGATAAGCACACCGGCATGAAAAAAGCTGGGGAGATGCTGGAACTGGTGGGAATTCCTTCCTCTCGTTACGGCGAATATCCGCATCAGTTTTCCGGGGGCATGAAGCAGAGGGTGGTCATTGCTATGGCGCTGGCCTGCAACCCGGGGCTGCTGTTGGCGGATGAACCCACCACTGCCCTGGATGTAACGATTCAGGCGCAGGTGCTGGATCTGATTCGAGACCTGAAGGAACAGTTTAACACCTCCATGATTCTGATCACCCATGATTTGGGTGTGATCGCACAGACCTGCGACAATGTGGCGGTGATTTATGCAGGTGAAATCGTCGAATACGCCGAAAAGGTGGAGCTGTTCGACCACCCCAAGCATCCTTATACGAAGGGCCTGTTTGCCTCTCTTCCCAGCATGTCGGAGGATGAGGCCAGACTGCACCCCATTCCGGGCATGCCGCCTGACCCCACGCAGCTGCCCCAGGGCTGCTTCTTCCATCCCAGGTGTCCCTATGCCACAGAAGCGTGCAAACAGGAGAGAATTTCCATGACGGAAGCGGCGCCGGGCCATCTGTGTCGCTGCATCCATGCAGGAACGGAGGGCGAGCAATGATGACGCAGGAAAAAACACTGATTGAAGTAAAAAATCTAAAAAAATATTTCAAGGTGCCTGCTGGATGGAATCATGCGGTAGATGATGTCTCCTTTACTATCAACCGGGGAGAAACTCTGGGTGTGGTGGGAGAATCCGGCTGCGGGAAATCCACTTTGGGTCGCACGATCATCCATCTGCAGGAGTCCACCGACGGAGAGCTTCTTTTGGATGGGGAAGATGTGACCCATATCAAAGGAAAAAAGCTCCAGGAAGTTCGAGCGAAAGAGCAGATTATTTTTCAGGATCCGTATTCTTCCTTAAATCCCAGGTTTAAGATTGAGTCCACCATCATGGAGCCCTTGAAGCGCTCCAAGCGCTTTCAGTCTAAAGCGGAGCTTCAAGAGGAGGCCAGCCGGTTGATGAATCTGGTTGGAATCGATCAGCGCCTACGGCAGAGCTATCCCCACGAGCTTGACGGTGGTCGCCGCCAAAGGGTTTGCATTGCCCGCGCTTTAGCGCTGAATCCCGATTTCATTGTATGCGACGAACCTGTTTCCGCCTTGGATGTATCCATACAGGCGGCAGTGCTGAATCTGCTGATGGATTTGCAGGATCAGATGGGTATGGCCTATATGTTTGTTACGCATGACCTGTCAGTGGTGCGGCACATCTCTGACTCTATCTGCGTCATGTACCTGGGACAAATGGTAGAAAAGTGTTCCACGAAAGAGTTGTTCCAAAACACATTGCACCCATACACTAAAGCTCTGTTGTCGGCCATTCCTTCCACAAACGTACACATACCCATGCAGCGTATTCAGCTGGAGGGAGAAATTACTTCCCCCATCAATCCAGCGCCCGGCTGCCGTTTTGCAGCCCGTTGCCCTTACGCAACAGAGGCATGCAAGGAGAAGCAAACGCTGACAGAGGTGACGAAGGGGCATTTTGTCTCCTGTTGCCGCGTGAAGGAAATTAACTGAACTGGAGCGATGTATGAACAAGAAACAAATGTGTATGTACGTATATGCCAGTTCCTGGAAGGAACACGGCGGACAGCCTGGGCTGAAGCAATATGCGCTGAATCTGGAGACCGGTCATCTATCCTTGTTGGATACCATCACCGAACAAGCTTCCATGAACTGTTCATATGTAGATCAAGAGAAGAACATGCTCTATGTCTGCAATGAGGACACCCGCGTCTGGGGTGAGGATACAGTGTCTGGGCAAATTATTGGCTATCAACTGAATCCGCAGACTGGTGCCGCCAAAGAAGCATTTCGCAAGGTTACTTATTGCCCCAATCCTTCCTATGTTTCTCTGGACATAAAACGGGAATTTTTGTTTGTAGCGCATCACTCCGCTCCGATTGCGACAGCGCACATGGTCAAGGAAAATGGAGCTTATCATCCTGTCCCTACCTATGTGGAGGCGCCCATTCAGATGTATACGCTGGATGCGAACGGTATTCCTGATGCATTGGTTGACAACGTCAATCATCTCCGAGTACCTAAAACCGGGCAAAGCTCACATCCTCACTGCACAGCAGTGTCACCAGACGGTCATTTTATCGCAGTATGCGACAAAGGGGACGGATACCTGTATCTTTACTGTTTAGACCGGCAAAACAAATTGTTCCACCTCTGCAGTAAGATGCTGACAGATGAGGTGGGTGATTCGCCTCGATATGCAGTATTTCACCCCACAATGCCTTATTTGTATGTGAACCACGAAAAGGCATACCGCAACAGCATGGATGTTACTGTATTTCACTACAATAAGCAAGGAACATTGACGCGCCTTCAGGTTGCGGACGCTCTGCCAGAGGGGTATATGATTCCAGAAACTGTCCACCATGAGCAACAGGGGTTGGCTATCTCACCTGATGGCGGGTTCCTGTACACACTGTTGAACGGCCCTAATGCAGTGGCGGTATTCCGCATCGATTCAGACTCTGGATTGCTGACCCGGATGCAGGCTGTCCCCGTCCACGGTGTTCGTCCCAGGGCGCTGGCTCTTACCCCCGATGGCAGGTATCTTTTGAGTGGCTGCCTCGTCAGCGGTGACATTGCTGTTTACAGGGTAAAGGAGAATGGTACCTTGGAGGAAACAGGGAACACCGCTGTGCAGAAAGGAATCTCCTATTTCTCCTTTTATCAGCTGAAAGGATAATATGAACTGAGGGTTTTGATCATGGATAATAACTATTGCAAAGTGACGAAAACATACGCATCGCTGCGCCCCCCAATGCAGACCATGTTGTATACGCCTGACGTTCCTACATCAGGCACAGGTATTTTGATTTTACACTCGGACAGCGACTATCTGTCTTTCCTCCCGGCAGAAGAATTGGCGAAGCGTGGCTATTTTGTGTTATGCGCCAACATCGCCAAGCGAGTAAAGCCGTTAGATGAAAAAATGCTGGATGTAAAGCGAGCGTATACATATTTCAGGGAGGTTGCTCCGATTGGCAAGATTCTGATTCTGGGGCATAGCGGCGGCGCTACTTTGATGAGCGCCTACCAAAGTGTCGCGGAAAATGGGTGTGCTGTCTTCCAGGGAGAAGAAAAAATATACAAAATGCCGGAGATTGAGGCATTGCCCCCTGCGGACGGCGTGCTTCTTCTTGACTCAAATTGGGGCAACGGAGCTATGACCTTGTTGAGCCTTGACCCTGCCGTGGAGGATGAAACGTCTGGCCGGAAACTGAACCCTGATTATGATGTATGTAACCCTGATATGGGCTATGATCCCAATGGCAGCCAGTATTCCAAAGAATTCATCAAACGCTATATGTGCGCTCAGCGTACAAGGATGACAAAACTGGTGGGTGCTGCGCAAGAACGACTTCGTGCAATCAACGCAGGGGAAGGAAACTATGTTGATGACGAACCCTTCATCATCCCCGGCGGCGAGCAAATCGGCCCCTGTAACAAATTGTTCCCGCAGGATGTCAGCCTTCTGGCTCATACTAAAAAGGCATGGCCCTTACTGCATGGGGATGGAACAGTAACCGAGGAAGTCGTCCACTCCTTGCGCCAATCTAGGCCAACAGAAAATTTGACGCAGTCCTTTGGTCGCGCAACCAATGTGACCACTGTGCGTACATTTTTGGCCAGCTCCGCGGTGCTGGCAGGTGAAGATTATTTCATGGATGAAAGCGGCATTTACGGCATCGATTACGCATCCAGTTACTGCTGCACACCTGGCAACGTGCGTCATATCTCTGTTCCAACCCTCGTAATGGGGCTTACAGCAGGTTATGAATATCTGGCATCGGAGCAGGTTTATGAGAACCTGGGCAGTAAGGATAAAACGTTGGCGTTTGCGGAAGGAATTAATCATCCATTCATGGTGCCACGTGAATTAGAAGAATATCCGGGTCAATTCGGGGATCCAATCAAAGTGATGTTCGACTATGTAAAGGATTGGATTGACTGTCGCTTTTAACCGTAAGACGATAATACTTTTGTCATTGGAGTAGAATGAGGTGCGTCGGTATGGGCTTATATGGCAATACGAGGAAGCGTAAAAAATGGACGCTGCCCGAAGTAAATTTGGGAGAGCGCTATCACAGTGGTTTTTACCATCGCGTTTTTGAAGGTTATACAGAGGTGCGCAAGCTTCAGCCTGATGGAAAGCAGCGGATTGAGCGTATCTATACAGGTAAATACTACCACCAGAAATTATGCACTGCACAAAGGATATTGCTTCGCATTCTATATCTTGTATTAGTGCTGTGTACGGTTGCGGCATTTTGGAACGGCATATTCTCAAACGCAGCGTCCAATTCTCTCAAGTCGCTGGCAGTTGTTGACTGTGTAGTTATACTGGCCTTTGTTAAGCTCGCCATGGCGACCGTGAATTACTTGACTGCCCCTGTGCAGATGAAGGCGTATGAGTATCGATCCTCATCAGAGTCATTGAGATCTTGCACGCTGGTCATTGTAGTTGCCTTGTTCGTACTGTTGTTGGGGAAGCTGATTTATTTGTGCTATCAGGGAAGTGTTTCCCTGGAAGAGGTGTATTCTATGTTTTGCATCGTGATGGGTATCTTTAGTAGTGGCTCAATCACAATGCTGGAGCGAAAGGTGCCTTATCAGGTCACGGAGAATGAGCTTGCCCACAAGATTGACGGTGTAGAGATTTCCATTAAAGACTAAAAACAGGGATACACCATGAAGGAAGCGATTGATTTTTCCTGTAAGCATCCATAAGCCCGTCAGCAAGTGCATCAACACCCATTACCACTTTGACCACAGCGCCAACAACTGCTATTTCGACCTGGTCTATATGGCGGAGGAGGATGTGGACAAGGCGGCGGTGGCCTACCCCAGCTTTGACGGCATCACCTTCCCAAGGGATTACGGCGTGGAGATCGTCGGAGACGGCGACATTATCCCGCTGAATGGCCGGGAACTGGAGATTTTCAAGGTGGGCGACCACACCCCCGGCGGCATCGCCATCCTGGACCGGAAGGAGCGCCTGCTCTTCGCCGGTGACGAGGTCATGCCCGGCGGCAAGATGATCAGCGGCACGGTGGAGAAGTTCTATCGGGACATGGGCAAGCTGGAAGCCCATCGCGGCGAGTTTGACCGCATTTGTAGCGGCCCATCCATGCTGGATGGGGAGGAAGTGGACATCTTCTTTGAGGCGGCGGAGAAAATCCTGGCGGGGGAGAAATCCCCCGCGCCGAAGGAGGAGCGTCCCCACTTCCCCAGGAAGCCGCAGCCAGACGGCCCGAAAATCTATGACTGCCAGCATC
>JAJQEV010000035.1 GCA_021201475.1 Clostridiales bacterium | reverse complement strand
GGCTGCGGCTCCGGCCTGTCCGCCTGGGCCGCTTCGTCAGGCCGCCACTCCAGCACGTCCCCAGGCTGGCACTGGAGGGCGGCGCAGATGGCGTCCAGGGTAGCCATACGGATGGCCTTGGATTTGCCGTTCTTCAGGATGGAGAGGTTTGCCATGGTGATGCCCACCCGCTGGGACAGCTCCGTGACGCTCATTTTTCGTTTTGCGAGCATAACATCTAAATTGACAACGATCATTGCGCTTCCCGCCTTCCCCGGAACCGATTAGGGTCGTATGAGAGTATTATAGCGGAAGACGCGGCGCTCCGTCAAGCTATTTCTCGAATTTCGATAAATTTTTCTTGTTTTTCATACGCTTGTCTGTATTGACTTTTTTTCTGCCCCATGCTAAAATTTGGAAAGAAGATTGTACCATTCATCGTTCAGGAAAGTGAGGCATCCTTATGGCGACACAGGCGCTTGGTATTCTGGAAACCCATGGCCTTGTCTCTGCGCTGTCCGGCGCGGACGCAATGCTGAAATCGGCGGAGGTCACCCTGATTGGCCGTGAGCTGCCTGGGGACGGGCTTGTCGCCGTCCTCATCCGCGGGGAGGTGGCCTCTGTGACGGCGGCGCTGGACGTGGGGGCGGCAGCGGCGGCCCTCTGCGGGGCGGAGCCTGTGAAGCGGGTGATTCCCTGCCCTCACCCGGAGATGGAAAAGCTGCTGCCCACCCTGGGCTGAGCGTTCCCCTGGAGGTGAGTGACGATGCTTTTGGCGAAGGTGACTGGCGCTGTCGTGCCCGCTGTGCGGGATGCCCGGCTGACCGGCCTGCGGCTGTTGGCGGCGGAAGCGCTGGCGGAGCCGTCCGCCGCCCCCATCATGGCGGCGGACACCCTGGGGGCGGGCGTGGGGGATACTGTCCTCATCGCCACCGGACAGGCCGCCCGGCTGGCGCTGCCCGGCCAGGACGTGCCGGTGGATGCGGCGGTGGTGGCGATTCTCGAGCAGGCATAGCCGCCCCAAAGAAAATTTTCCAGAAAATTCCACATTTTTCTGTACAACCACGAAATGTTGTGATATAATAGGATTCTAGTGACCGTTGCGTTCTCTTTTACCACCTTTTCCTGAACTTTTATCCTGCCGCATCAGAGCGAAACAGCAGAATCAGCGCTATCTCCCTCTTATCCGGCGGGCCGTGGGGCCCCACGCTGCATCCCCGGTGCAGGGGTTGCCCCGCCTGTGAACGCATAGCTGTCACCAAAAGTTGCATCTCGTTGCATTCCTAGGAGGTCATCAACATGAATTATGCACGCGTTACGTCTGACAATGTTAAAGCGTTGTTGCGTCTTCATCACTTGTCTATCCGTCAACTGGCAGAGCAGATTTCCCTTTCCGCTTCCACCCTGACCGATTCCCTGAAAAGCAAAAAGGGGATTCCGATTGACTCGCTGATGGCGATTGCCGCTTATTTCAATGTCAGCATCAACGCACTCTGCATCCCCAACCTGGTGGAGCAGCAGCAGGAGCCTGGCCTGATCAGCGACCCGGCGAAGACCGCTGCGGAGTACCAGGAACTGGACTCCTATGGCAGAGATGTTGTGGATACGGTGTTTCAGCTAGAACTGGCCCGCTGCCGCGCCATGGCGCAGGCGGCGGAGGACTGAACTTGCCCTGTTCCGGCACCCTTCCAATAGGAAGCCAGGCGCAGTGAACCGGGTTTCGCTGCGCTCTTCTTATGTATACATCTGCTCAGGCCGGGTCGGGTATCATCATGCCGTCATGGGCGATGGTATAGCCGTTTTCCTCCCCCTCCGCCAGCAGCTCTGACACGGTGCAGAAGGTGTAGCCCTGCTCCTGGAGGCTGGCGATAATGTCCGGCAGGGCCTCCGGCGTGTGATCCGCCGCGTTGTGGAACAGGACGATGCTGCCCGGTACCACCTTATTCAGGACATTGGAGGTGATTTCCGAGGCGGAGATGCCCTTCCAGTCCAGGGAGTCCACATTCCACTGCACCGCCTCCATCCCGACGGAACGGATGGTGGTGATGACGGTGTTGTCATAGTCCCCATAGGGGCAGCGGAACACGGCGGGGGATTCCCCGGTGATAGCCGTGATTTTCTCATTGCAGCGGTTCAGTTCCTCCAGCATGGTCTCCTGGCTGCACTGGGTCATGTAGGGATGGGTGTCGGAGTGGTTGCCAAGTTCTTCTCCGGCATCGTACAGCTGCTGCACCGATTCGGGGTAACGCTCCACCCAGTCGCCCACCAGGAAGAAGGTAGCGTGAATCCCTGCCTCGTCCAGGATGGAGATCAACTGCTCCGTATCCTCGTTGCCCCAGGCCGCGTCAAAGGACAGGGCAACCTTCTTCTCCTCACTTTTGACGTAGTAGACCGGCAGTTCCCGCTGCGTTGCCGCCGCGCCCACCGCCTCCGGGTGGCTGACCACCCAAAACATGGCCGCCGCAATCACCAGGCAGCCCAGCGCGGCCCAACGTCCCCGTTTCAATACATAAACCTTCATCATAGCTCCCCGTCCTTCCAATGCTTCTGCTTGCAGGATATGCCCGGATGGGACATTCTATGAAAAGAACGCTTCGGATTTTTCCGGAGCGTTTTTCTGCGCCCTGGAGCGGTGCTAAACCCCAGGGCGGGCGCATAGTGTGCAGGAGGAAGGGAGGGGCCGACAGCGTGGACAGTTTCACAGGTCGGGAGGCGGTCTATCTGGGCGTTGCCGGGTACGGCAGCGTTTCCGGTAGCGGCAAGGCCGATTTCTGCCATCGCTTTTTTGTGGACGGCGGGGAGCGGCGCTGGCGGATTCGGACGGATACCCGCTATTCCATCCAGAACCGGCTGATGGAGGGGTACCTCTATCGCCTGACCGTGGCGGGCGGCGTCGTCACCGAAGCGGAGCCGCTGGGCGGCACGGCGGAGGGCATAGTGGAGGCGGTGGGGAAGGATGCCCTCACGATGGGCGGCGCTGTCCTGCCTCTGGGGCGCGGGGCCAGGTGCTACGCAATCACGACCGCTCCCGGCGGGGCCGCTGCGGAGGAGACGAGCATCGCCGTGGGCGACAGCGTGAAAGCTGTGGTGCGGGATGGCCGGGTGCGGACGGTTTACAAAACCTTCCTGCCGGAGCCATACAGGCCCCCTGTCACCGGCGTCCCCGGGGAGCGGACGCTGAAAAACCTCCTGGCCACGGCGCTGGCGGCGGTGGGCACCGTGTTGTATGTGTACGGTGGCGGGTGGAACTGGCAGGACGAGGGGGCGTCTCCCCAGGCGGAAACCATCGGCCTGCCCCGAAGCTGGCTTGCCTTCTTCCAGGCCCAGGACGCCTTCTATCGCTATCAAAACAGCGGCGACCCTGCCCGAAGCTACTATCCCCACAACGGCTGGAATCAATACTACTACGCCGGGGCGGACTGCTCCGGCTATCTGGGCTGGGTGCTTTACAACGTGACAAACGGGGGCCAGAGCGGCCCCTCCGGCGGCTATGTGGTGCCTGCTGACCGCTTTGCCCAAAGCCTCAGTCAGCGGGGCTGGGGCGTCCTGACAAGGGACACGGCGGGCGGCTTCCGGGCGGGGGATGTGGTCAGTATCCGGGGCCACGTCTGGCTGGCCCTGGGTACCTGCCGGGACGGCAGCATTGTTATCCTGCACGCCACCCCGTCCCCCAGCGTCACCGGCGCGCCGGGAGGCGGGGTGCAAATCAGCGCTCTCAGCCCGGAGGGGCGGCAGGACTGCGAAGCCTGCCGCCTGGCAGACCGCTATATGCGTACCTGTTACCCCCGGTGGAGCCGACGGTATCACGCCGTGCTTTGCGACTATGGGAGGTATACCGCCGTCACCGCTGATGGACACGCAGGCAGGTTCACCTGGGATTTGAGCGGGGAAGGTCTGCTCATCGACCCGGAGGGTTGCGCCGGGAAGGAACCTGCCGTCTTGCTGGCGGAGCTGCTGGGCGGGGCAGATATTTTAAGGAAAAATCGGCGCTTACTCCGGCAGAGGGGTTGACATCTGCCGCCCCTTGTGTTATAACATACATACCGAACGAATGTAAGAGGTGAGCTTATGGCGAGGAACAAATACCCGGAGGAGACGGTGGAGAAAATCCTGACGGCGGCCCGGCGGCTCTTTCTGGAAAAGGGCTACGAGCATACCACGATTCAGGACATCGTAGACCAGCTGGACGGCCTGACCAAAGGAGCCATCGGAGTGGTATTTACGAGACTGCTCCCGTAAAATTTCAGTGGCCTACCAGACGAAGGGACGTGCAGGAAAGCCCACCACCAACGCTGCCATCTATGGCTACAGGAAGGACCCGGAGGACAAAGACCACTGGCTCATCGATGAGGAGGCCGCTGCCGTGGTGCGCCGTATCTATCAGCTTGCGATTTCCGGCAAGGGGTATGCGGAAATTGCTCGGATACTGCGGGATGACAGGATAGAGACGCCTGCCTATTATCTGGCCCATCGCAATGGAAGGACGGTCAACGCCCATGGCGGTGAAGGGCATCGCTATGACTGGTATGTCACAACGATTGGCGCTATCATTGCGAAGCCGGAGTATAAGGGAGACACCGTCAACTTCCGGACGGGGCACAAATCCTACAAGGACAAGCGGACTAAGAACCCGGAGGAGGACTGGCTCATCTTCGAGAACACCCATGAAGCCATCGTTGACCCGGAGACTTGGGCGCTGGCTCAGCGTGCAGCAAAGGTGATTCATCGGACGGATACCGTTGGGGAGGCGAATCCCCTGACTGGCCTGATGTTTTGCGCAGACTGCGGGCATCGGATGTACAACCATCGCCACTGGAACACGACACCAAAGGGGAAGAAATACCTGATTGATTCCTACGAATGCGGAACCTTCAATTGTGAGCGGCATCGTACAGAGCATCACTGCTGCTCACACCACATCAGTACGAAAGCGGTACGCAGTCTGATTTTGGACGCTGTCCGGCACGTCAGCCGGTATGCGCTGGAGGATGAAGAAGGCTTCATCCAGAAGGTGCGGGAGGAGTCGGAGATCCGGCATGAGGAATCCGCAAAGGAACTGAAGCGTAAGCTGCGCCGGGATGAGAAGCGCTGCAAGGAACTGGATACGCTGCTCAAAAAGTTGTACGAATCCTATGCCCTTGGTAAGCTGCCGGAGAAGCGGTATGAGGCGCTTTCCTCAGAGTACGAACAGGAACAGGCGGACTTGGAGGAATCTATCGCCGCCGGGCAGCAGGAATTGGACGCCTACAACGAGGACACCAACAGGGCGGACAAGTTCCTGGAGCTGGCAAGGAAATACACGGACTTCACGGAGCTGACCACGCCTATGATCTACGAGTTCGTGGGCAAAATTCTTGTCCACAAAGCCGAGAAGACCGACGGAGAAAGGGTGCAGGAAGTCGAGATCTATCTGAAATACGTTGGAAAGGTCGACATTCCTGAACCGGAACTGACATCGGAGGAATTGGAGGAAGAAGAAAAGGCAAAGTGGCGGCGGAAGCAGGCTCGTGACTACCATTACCGTAAGAAGGCAAGGCAGCAGGCACAGGCTGCTGCAACGAGCAGACTGTACCAGAATAATCGAAGATCACAATCAGAGTGGCGGCTTATGAGGTTAACGCATAAGCTGCCACTTTTTGTATCAACCGTTTGGAGTCTCATGTAATTGAGGCTCCTTTTCATTTGACAAGGAGGCTTGATATTGGACAACAGGAGCAAAAACTTTTTGACCATCCCGGCAGCACCGTTTCGTGGCATGGAACTGTCGCTCCGGGCAGTGGGGATGTTGGGCAGGCTGTATGCCCTTTCAGACGGTGGTATGACAGACTATGAACTGTGTGCCGCCTGTCGGCTTAATATAGAGGATGTTTACGAAGTTACGGGCGAGCTGTCCCATGCCGGTTATCTGACCCGGCGGGGCAGCTGCTTTTCACTGAGGAAGGAGGACGAGGTCGATGGAAAACAGGCAGTTTAAGAACGAGATCAAGGCCAATATTATCCGTTCCGGTTTCACCATGCAGGAGGTCGTGGAGAAGCTGGCGCGAAGGGGCCCCCACAAAATCATAGATTTTGTGGGGAGAGGAGGAGCAGCGGAGCGAGTGAGCTTTCACGCTTGCGTGGAAGCGAATGATACGGAGCTTGTGACGACGATACGGCTGGAGCAGTAGCGTGTCAAACTTTTCCGGCAAACTGAGCCGGGGTTCCCTCCGTTATCTGGAGGCGGTGGAGCTGGCCGAAGCGCTGGGCTATGAGATCGTCTGGCAGAAGAAAGCAGATGGTTGATTGGCAAAGGAAAGAACCTCAGATCATATTCCGAGGTGCAAGTCCTGCAGACGATTGATTCTTTAACCGTATCTTGTTGCGCTCAATGGCGGCAGCGCATCGAAGGCGGTGATAAGGAAAGCACCTGATAGCACAGTCGCAGATGTGAAACTGTTTGGAGTTGGTAGTGTCGTTCATTTCGCCGAAACGTAATAGACATTTTTACCCGGCAGGCAGTCACAGAAATTGTGACAGCCTGCCGGGTATTTTTTGTTTCGTAAAGCACACTGTGGATAATAATGCGCAGGATTCTTTGCGCAGCATAGCAAATCATAAAAGCAATTTGATAATTGCTTGCATCAAAGCGTTCCGCAGGAATGCGCAGTCCATCCCTCCGGTGATGTTCAGGAAGGGGCTTGGGGATTCCCCCAACAAGCCAGCTGAGCGAAGCTTTTGTAGCACAAAAGCATTGCCTTGCTGCAATATGTCTGACCCGTAACGGGACTGGTAAAGCAGCAGGGTAGTCCTGACGGACTTCAGGATTTTACCATACAGTCGGGGGAGCAAATCTGCCGCTGTGACCGCTCCCTTTACGGCAGTTTGCCCCGGGTCACCTCGGTCAGCACGCCGGGCTCCGTCACCACCACCCGGTTCATGGCAGCGGTGCCCGCGCCCCGGAAGGCGGTGATGGCGTAGGCATACATATCGTTGCTGATGCCCAGGGCCCGGCCCTGGCAGTTCAGGTAGCACTGGCCGCAGCTCTGGCAGTTCTCCGGGTAGGCCAGCACCGACTTGTGGGCCACCGGGTCGAAGTAGAACACATCCAGCGGGCAGATGTTCACGCAGTTTTCACAGCCGATGCACTTGTTCAAATCCACTCTGATGACGCTCATGCTCTCCCTCCTTTTCCGCCTTTGCCGCCCCAGCCGGACGCCGGCGCTTGAAAGCCCTTGGCCTCCGGCTCGCCGGGGAAGTAGTACACATACCGCTTCTCATAGGGCTGCTGCAAATCGCCTGCCCATTCCTCCGGCACCGGTACCTTCTCCAGCGCAGTCGTGCCGTCCGCGTCTTTCCTCTGGGTCAGGAAGCACAGGAAGTTGGCGTCGTCCCGGTAGGGGTAATCCGTCCGATAGGTATTGCCCCGGCTCTCCTGCCGGGCCAGGCTGGCCCGGAGCTTCAGCTCGGCGCTCTGCACCTTATGTTTCACCTCAATGCACAGCCGCAGGTCGTGGCTGGTGCAGGCGGACAGCCGGGGAACGACGTGCTCTTTCATGTACAGCACCTGCACCAGCGCCGCCTGTAGGGTGGCCTCGCTCTTCGCCACGCTGACCCAGTAGGGGGCCATGATGGAATGCAGCACATCCCGCGCCCAGTTGGCGTCGAAGCCCTGCTCCGTCCGCAGGGGAGCGGTGATTTCCTCCGATTTGGCCGCTACCGTCTCCGGGGAGAGGGTTCGGGTCGGGAGCCCCGCAGCGTAGGCGGCGGCCGCCTTGCCCGCATGGTCGCCGTCGATGGAGCAGAAGCAGGAGGTGAAGCCCACCCCGCAGGGATAGGCCGCGCCGGAGGGGGAGGTGGCGTGGATGCCGTCCCCCGCCACATAGAGGCCGGGGATGCCGGTGGCGCAGTCCCGCTCCCGCAGCCCGCAAAAGACGCCGGAGGTCAGGTGGCAGCACATTCCGGTGGCCGCACCGGCCAGACTGCTCTCCGCCACGGGGCTGCTCATCTTGCCGGAGCGCTGCTCCGCCGGGTCGCTGCCGTAGGTCTGGGAGCCGCCCCGCCGGGTGAAGGCGGCGGTGGCCACGTCCTGGGTCTCCGAGCCGTCAATCTTGGGGACGCCGTTCACCGCCTTGCGCACCCGCCCCAGCACCATGACGTTGCCCTTGGTGCCGGCGTAGCTGCCGATGTTCCCCGGCACCACGTCGCCGCCGCAGAGCCAGATGTTCTCCAGATACTGCCAGTGGTTGTCCAGGAACACGTTGCCGGGAGCCGTGCCGGAGGTGCCGTGGAAGTCCTCAAACTCCTTGCCTGCGATGGGGAGGCCCAGCTGGTATGCCATATACTCCCCGTCGAAGGTATCGCCGCCGGTGGGGTAGCCGGTGGGCTTGTAGCTGCCGCCGCCGGTGGCCAGCACCACCGCTTTCGCGCTGACGGCGATGACCTGTCCGCTGGGGACGTGGAAGCCCATGACACCGCTGACCCTGCCGTCCTCCGTCAGGGTGTCCGTCACCATGGTATGCTCCAGCACGGGGATCTCGTAGCGGTTCAGCACCTCCATCCACTTCTTATGGCGGTCAAACCGGTCAAAGGTCTCCCGGTAGCCCACGAAGTCCTCCTGCTTGTAGAACTCCCCCGCCTCGGAGGCTTTGGGGTACTGGGCCAGAATGCCCCAGTCGGACAGGCGGTGATAGATGCCCTTGGATTCCTGAATCCAGCACTCGTACCAGCTCAGGTTGCTGAGGTAGTCGCCTCCCACCATCATGGCCTGGCGGAAGGACTCCGCATCGTCCCCCCGCTCCGGGTCGAACCAGCGGAAGCTGCTGGGCCAGGGGGACAGGCCGGAGTAGCCGGGCCGCCCTTTGTCGATGACGAGGACGGTTTGCCCCTGCTCTTTGGCGGACACCGCCGCGTTCAGCCCGGCGAAGCCGCAGCCCACCACCACCACGTCGGCGGTGTAGGCCGCCTCATAGGGGCAGGCTACCGTCTGGGGGCGGGGCAACTCCATGGTGCGGGGCTGAGTTACAGATTGGCTCATTTCCATGTCACTCCTTTCAAAACAGCTCGCTGTAGCGGGCGTGGCTGGTCACGGCCTGGGTCAGCTCCGGCACCTTCTCCGGTGCGCCGATGACCACGGCTCCCTCCAGCGTGCCGCCGAAGAACCAGTAGGTCTCATGCCGGTTCCGGACGCTGTCGGACACCTCCACCGTCTGATAGGGGACATCCGGCTGCTTGCCCGGGTCGCCGATGGCGAAGAGGGAGGTGCCGAATCCTTCCAGGTTCAGCCCCAGGAGCTGATTGGCATAGGCCAGCTTTTCCCCGGCGGCATTGGCTCCGGCAACCGTGCCCTGGCTGGAGGCCTCCGCCCACAGCTGATAGTTCAGTCCGTCGAACTGGGCGCAGTCGCCGCAGGCGTACACGTCCGATGCGCTGGTTTCCATCCGCTGATTCACCACAATGGAGCGCTCTACGGCGATGCCCGCCGCCTTGGCCGCCTGGACATTGCCCCGGTTGCCGCAGGAGACAATGACAAAGTCCGCCGGGAACACCCGGCCATCTCCCAGCCGCACGCCGGTAGCCTGCTGCTCGCCCTCCACGGCGGCGATGGACACGCCCTCGTAGCACGCCACCCCCATAGCCGCCATCTGCTCCCGCAGGAGGGCGGCGGACCTGGCGTCCGCCTGACGGCCAATGATCTGGGGGGACGCCTCCAGCACAGTTACCTTTAATCCGGCACGGAGCAGCTCGCTGGCCGCTTCCAGCCCCAGCACACCGCCGCCGATGACCACGGCCTGCTTCGCGCCCTGCATCAGCCCGGCCAGGGCCGCGCTGTCCGACAGGTGCCGGATGGTCAGCACCCCCGGCTTCTGCCAGCCCTCAAAGGGTGGGATGAAGCACTCCGCGCCGGTGGCAATCACCAGCTTGTCGTAAGAAATGCACGCCCCGTCGGCGGTGGTGACGGTCTTTTCCGCCGTGTCCATGGCGGTGACGGTGTAGCCCAGGCGCAGGTCAATGGCCCGCTCCCGGTACCACTCCGCCGGGTGGATAGCCAGCTCCTCCGGCGCTTCCGCCGCAGTCTGAATGTCCTTGGTCAGCATGGGGCGGTTGATGGGCAGCCCCGGCTCTGCGGAGAGCATCAGGATGGCACCCGTCCCGTCCCGGCGGCGGATGGCCTCCGCCGCGGAGACTGCGGCCACGCCGCCGCCCACGATGACGTAACGGCTGTCCGTGTCCCGGTGGAACAGAGCCTCGTCCTCCTCCACGGGGACGCACTGATCCAGCCCCACGCCGCACACCGGGCAGGCGCCCAGAGAGGCGTCAAAGATCTCGCCGCAGACCAGGCACTTCACCAGGGTCGGCTTCCGGGGATTGGGTACCCGCAGCACGCTGCACCCCACGCCGAAGCCGTAGTCCAGGGCGTACTTCCTGTCCTGCTCCGTGGGCTGCCCCTGGACAAAGAAATCCTGCAAGGTCAGCGAGAAGCCCAGAGCGGCCAGCCGCTGGCGGAAGTCCTCCACCAGTTCCCCGGCTGCCGCCGGATAAAACACGGAGGCCAGCTTGCCCTTGCAGTCCTCCTTCAGGAGGGAGGTAGCCACGTCCCAGAGGGCTTTGTCCGCGTTGCCCCACGCTCCGTCCACCCCGAACAGGATGGCGTCCGCCGTGGGCAGGGCGGCCAGCACCTTACAACGGTTCACGGCGCTCAGGTCGTAGCAGATCACTGCGCCAATGCCGGCTTCCTCCAGACCCTGCCGCACCTGGGCGGCCAGACCGGACAGCAGCTCACTTCCGGCGTGGACGATAGCCACGTTGGGATGGGGTACCTCCGGCGGCGTCGCCGTGTAAATGGCGGTCAGCTGCTCCAAATCGCAGTCCGCCACCGGCCCCAGGGCGGGGCAGATGCGTTGAATGTCGCACTCCTGGAGGAGAGCAACGGCCTGAGCCAGACTATCCTTCCGCTTGCGCCCCATCAGGTCGGCATAGTACCGCTTCGCCCCCTGGAAATACTCTGTCCGGTCGGGGAGTTCACTGAGCAGCACCTGCTCCCCGGCATAGTCCGAGCCGAAGGCGTCCGCCGTGAACAGCGTTCTATCAGCCTTGTCCACAACGTAGAGGGAGGCGGTGGCGAACTTTTCCGGCACAACCTGGAACAGCAGTTCCCTGTTCCCCAGGCGAAGGGTGCGGCCGGTGCGAATCTCAATGCTTTGGAATCCGGCGGGCAGACCCTCCCGCAGCCGGAACATCATGCCGGTTCCGGCGATGAGGGTCAGGTCGGGGCACTGTTCCAGCAGCAGCGTTGCCCCGGCCAGGTCGTCCGTCCCGCCGAACAGCACTGCCC
>JAJQEV010000102.1 GCA_021201475.1 Clostridiales bacterium | reverse complement strand
GGCTTCGCCTTGTCCCTCAATCAGGTGGTCTATCAGGCAACAGACGATGTGACTTCACACTGGTGAGACTGCCGCCCATGGCGGCTGGGGACGATTGCCGTTCCGTCCTCGCCGTCAAGCAGCATTTCCGCTTCGCTCCCTAGCCGATGGCGGGCGAAACGAGCAATTTTATAGTCCAGCGGTGGATAACATCTGACTGTGCGGCAAAGTTATTCCCCTCAATTCAGGATAGATTGCATCTTAGGCTGTCCGTTATGGTCTGTTCTTATTTTCTCTGCACGATAACGGAAATCTCCTGCTGCTGGTGCGCCGGGCCGAAGAACAGCCCCTGATTGATGCGGCAGTCCTGATAGTCCCGCCCGTGGGAGATTTTGATGTGTTGATCGGTCACCATTTTGAAGTTGGTGGGGTCCAGAGCGTACCAGAGGCCGTTGTCCTCCACCTCCACCCAGGCGTGGCTCAGCCCCTCGCCCATCAGCATCCCAACCACATAGCGGGCCTTGATGCCCCGGAGCCGCAGGAGGGAAATCATAATATGGGCGTAGTCCTGGCAGACCCCCTGCCCCAGGGTGAACGCCTGAGCGGCGGAGGTGTTCACGTCGGTGACGTGCTGGGTGTAGGTCATGTAACAGTACACCGCCTCCATAATTTTCCGGGCCTGGGCCAGGGGCCGCTCCCCCACCTGAAAGGGGATGTTGCGGCAAAAGGCAACCATCTCATCATCCGGTCTGGTCAAATCCGTCTGGTAGAGGAACAGGTTCTCCTGATAGGGGTTGCCCACCGGCACCGCCTCCGCCAGGCCGGTGACAGCCTCGCCGCAGATGTCCGCCTCGAAATTGCTGTGGGGCCGGGTGACGTAGCCGTAGATGCACAGGTTTCCGAAGGAATCCCGGCTCTCCCCCAGGGACTCCCTGGGAAAGACAAACCGCTGCTCCTGCAGGATGCGCTGGCGGCAGTCGGACACCGGGCAGCACCGCAAGGTGAACTGATGGTCGTGAATCGGGCTGTCAAACCTGATTTTCAGATGATAGTGAAAGGAAAGCACTTCCACAGGGGTTATACCTCCAGAATCCGTTCCGTCTCCCGGATGATGGCGGGATAGTCCAACTGCTCCGCCCGCATCAGCGCCCGCAGGTTGGAGATGCTCTCCCTGCGATACCGCAGGTCGCACCGGTCGATGCGCCCGGCCAGGCGGCAGACCTCCCGATCCATGTCCACCCGGCCCATACGGAGGCGGGCGTACAGGTCCAGGCGTTCCACGCGCTTGCCCACCTTGATGATGTTGCGGGTGTTCTCATCGTCGATTTGGTCGTCCACGATGCCCCAGAAGGCCAGAATGTCGTCGCTGACCTTCTGGAACTCAATGACCGGGGCGTCGGACTCCCTGGCCTTGTTCATCTCGTACACCGCCAGCTGGATGTAGGCCAGGGTTTCGCTGCCGATCTCCTCCCGCAGCTCAATGGCGTTGTCGTAGGCCCGGTTCAGGTTGCTGACGATGGAGTTGGGGTTCTCCGGGTCGAAGGCGTACCGGGCAATGAAATCGTCCCCGTCGGTGTAGATATTGGGAATGTCCAGCGAGGCGCAGAAGGCGGCATGGTCGCCCCCCACCTGCTCGATGAGCTGGTCAAAGCTCCTGGCAAACAGCTTCAGGGTGGTGTACACCCGCTCGGAATACCGGCCCAGCCAGTAGAGCCGGTCTGCGTTTACGACTGACTTAATACCCATGTGTCTTTAAAACCTCCGCCTTGTGAAGAATTGACGATGAAGGAATCCGCATTGCGGGAGAAGCGGGTCAGCCCGCTCTTCCACACCACCGGCTCCTCGCTGCTCAGGACAAACGCCCGCAGGTCGGCCTTGCGCTCCACGATGTCCTCCCCCTCCTGGATGGGGATGTCGCAGAAGTCAATGACCTCCTGGGCGATGAACCGCCGGGGCTCCGCTTTCAGCAGGGCAATGAAGTCCGCCTTCTGCTGGGCGGTCATTTTGCTGCCGAACACCACGCCGTAGCCTCCGGCCTCCGCCACGTCTTTCAAAACCAGGGTGTCAAAATGCTCCAGCACATACTGCATATCCTCCTCGTAGAAGGGCAGGTAGGTGGGGGCGTTGTGGAGGATAGGCTCCTCCCCCAGGTAGTACTTTATCATGCGGGGAACGAAATAATAGATGCCCTTATCGTCCCCGATGCCGTTGCCGGGGGTGTTCAGCAGGGCCACGTTCCCCTTGCGGTACACGTCGAAGATGTGGGGTACGCCGATGACAGACTCCGGGTTGAAGGTCATGGGGTCCATGTACTCGTCAGAGATGCGGCGGTACACCGCGCCCACACGCTCCCGCCGTCCGGCGTAGCCCTTGAAGTAGAGATAGTCGCCATCCACCTGCAGGTCATTATAGCCCACCAGCGGCACCCCCATCCGCTCCGCCAGGAAGGAGTGCTCAAAGTAGGCGGCGTTGTACCGCCCCGGCGTCAGCACCACGCTGAGGCCCCCTACGTTCACATAGTCCATGGCGTGCTTCAGGAGGTCGGCGTAGTTCCGGTTGTCCTCGATGGGGTTATCGTGGAAGGTGCGGGGGCTGGAGCGGCGGCACAGCTCCCGGGCAATCATGGGGTAGGAGGCCCCGGAGGGCACCCGCAGATTGTCCTCCAGGATGTACCATTCCCCGTCCTTGCCCAGCACCAGGTCGATGCCGGAGACGTGGGAAAAGACCTCCTTCGGCGGCACGACCCCCTCGCAGGGCACCAGATAGCCGCTGGAGGCGTAGATGAACTCCTCCGGCACCACCTTATCCCGGACGATTTTCTTGTCGTTGTAAATGTCCAGCAGGAACAGGTTCAGCGCCTTGACCCGCTGCTTCAGGCCCCGCTCCAGATAGTCGAACTCCTCCTTCTGAATGACCCGGGGGATGGCGTCAAAGGGGAAGAGCTGCTCCTTAAAGGTGCCGTTCTTGTAGATGCCGAACTTCACGCCGTACCTGGCCAAAAGCTCGTTCACCGTATCCTTTTTGTCCAGCAAATCAAATTTCATCACACGCCCTCACTACTTTCTCTCCTGCCCGAATACTCGGACTCCGCAAAAAATGAAACAAGGATGCCCTGCACTTGCAAAACATCCTTGTTTTCATTTAGGATAACAGACGGGGCGGGAAATGTCAACTATCATTCTGCCCAATTTCGCCCCGACCGGGCAAAAAAGTTTAGCATGAGTGGAGGATAGCGGTGTTTTCCCTCACTGGCACAGTGCCTCCATCTCGTCCAGCAGGCCGTCGAATACGGCGATGGCCGACTCCAAGGGCTCCGGCGTGGACATATCCACCCCGGCCCCCTTCAGCAGCTCGATGGGGGACTTGGAGCAGCCGCCTTTCAGGAAGCCCAGGTAGGCCTCCACCGCCTCCTTCCCGCCGTGGAGGATCTTCTGGGACAGGGCCACCGCAGCGGCGAAACCGGTGGCGTACTGGTACAGGTAGAAGTTGTAATAAAAATGGGGGATGCGGGACCACTCCAGAGCAATGTTGTCGTCGCTCTCCAATGCAGGGCCGAAGTATTTATCCTGCAAATCCCGGTAAATCTTGCAGCAGGCCTCCGCCGTCACGCCCTGGCCGGACTGAGCCAGCTCGTTGACCTCCAGCTCAAAGGCGGCCAGCTGGGTCTGACGGAAGAAGGTGGAGCGGAACTGCTCCAGATAGTAATTGATGAGGTAGGCCCGCTCCCGGCGGTCGGTAGTCCTGCCCAGCAGGTACTGCATCAGCAGACACTCGTTGCAGGTGGAAGCCACCTCCGCCACAAAGATTTGGTAGCGCTTGTAGGTCTGGGGCTGGTTCTGGTTGGAGAGCCAGGTGTGCATGGCGTGGCCCATCTCGTGAATCAGGGTGAACACGTCCGCCAGCTTGTCCTGATAGTTCAGCAGGATATAGGGGTGAACGTTGGGCCCGGCGCAGTAGCCGCCGGAGCGCTTGCCCGCGTTCTCATACACATCGATCCAGCCGCCCTCCAGGCCCTGGCGCACCACAGAGAGGTACTCCTCCCCCAGGGGCTTCAGCGCCTCCAATACCAGCTCCTTGGCCTCCTCAAAGGGAACTTCCATGGTGACATCGCCCACGATGGGGGCGTACATATCGTAGGGGTGCAGCGTCTCCACCCCCAGCAGCTTCTTCCGCAGGGCCACATACCGGTGGAGGGAGGGGAGATGCTCCTCCACGGTGGAGAGCAGGTTGTGATAGATGTTCTCCGGCACCTCCGTTCCCGCTACGGCGGCGGCCAGGGAGGAGGGATACTTCCGGGCCTTGGCGAAGAACCACAGCTGCTTTGTCTGGGCGGCCATGACGGCGGCCAGGGTGTTGCGGAACTGGCCATAGGTGGTGTACAGAGCGTCATAGGTGTTTTTGCGGAGGGTGCGGTCCTTGGACTCAATATACTTCCCATAGGTACCCAGGGACAGGGGCAGCCGGTTCCCCGCGCCGTCCTCCACGTCCGGGAAGGTCAGGTCTGCGTCGTTAAACATGGAGAAGATATTGTCCGGCCCGCCGGACAGGTCGCCTGCGGCGGCCAGCAGCTTCTCCTCCGCCGGGGAGAGGGTGTGCTCCCGCCTGCTGCGGACGACCTCCAGGTGGCGGCGGTACAGGGCAAGTCCCTTCACCGTCTCATACCAGCCCGACAGCGTCTCCTGGGGGATGGCCAGCAGCTCCCCCGTCTCAAAGGCCCCGGCGGTGGACAGCTCCAGCAGCACGTTTCTGGCCTGGGCGTTCATGGTCTGGTACTTGGCCACACGGGTGTCGCTGTCCCCCTTGAGCATGGCGTACTCCATCACATCGGTGACCTGGGCGCTGATTTCATCGTCCAGCCGCAGGTAGGCCAGCAGGGTCTCCCCGCTGCTCCCCAGCTTCCCCTCAAAGCTCCGCACCAGAGGGGGATAGGCTTTGAGCCGCTCCAGCGCCTCCTGCCAGGCTTCGTCGGTGGGGTAAATGTGCTCCGGCTTCCACAGGTAGCGCGGATCCTGTTCGCTGCGTTCTTTTACTGCCATATATCGTGCTTCCTTTCGTTGTGTGGTGTAGTGGCTGGCCACTGCTCACAGATTCCGCACCAGCCGCATGGCGACCCCCACAATGCGGGCCTCGCCGCTGGCGAAGTCGCCTTCCGGTACCAGCCGGGGGGGATAGGCCGGGTTCTCCGGCTGGAGGATGACCCACCCATCCTGGCGGCGGAAGCGCTTCAAGGTGGCGTCCTCGCCGTCTACCAGGCAGGCCACGATTTGGCCGTCCTCCGCCGTGGTCTGCTGGCGAATCAGCACCAGGTCGCCGGAGTGGATACCTGCGTTCTGCATACTGTCCCCGGAGACTTTCAAATAGAAGTAGGTTCCCTCTGCCGACACGTCCGCCGACAGGTAGCCCAGCACCTCCTGCTCCGCCAGCGTGGGGATGCCCGCCCGGATAACACCCAGAATGGGGAGCATCCGTTCCCCGGGCAAAGAGTCGGCCTGACGAACGGGGTAGCGGGGTACGTCATACCCCAGCAGCCACTGAGCGTCCACCCCCAGCTTCTCCGCCATCTCCGACGCAACCCGGGCCTTCGGCTCCCGCTGGCCCAGCGCATAGCGGTTCAGCGTCTGAGGGCGCATCCCCAGAAGCTCGCCCAGCTTCTCATAGTTCAGCCCCTTCTCCTGCATCAGTTCCCGCAGACGGTCTCCCAATTTGGCCACTCGTTCCATAGGCCCAGCTCCTTTCCGGATTCCATAATTCTATTGTATCAAATTTTCCGGAAATTGCAAGCCGTCCGAGGGCCGTTCCCTCTTCCGGCGTGAGCGGCAGATACCCCGGCCGGGGCATCGTTCAGAGCTGAGCGAAACGGACATATTTATTCCACAATTCACAAAAAGTTTACGCTGTATCCCGCGGTATTTTTAATCCGAATTTTAGAATTTTTCACGCATAAATCCACAGTTTTCCCCGTTTGAGACTGCCGTTTTGCTACTTTTAGTCGAATAATCCTGCTGCCCTGCCGCAGGGATAAAAAACTTGCAATTTTGCAGAAAATCGTTATACTAAACATAAGTGGCATGATATGGGAGGCCTTTCAAATGCTGCATACCACAACCATTCAACCGTCATACCTCCGGCAGAAGGGCTGAGACGCCATGTTCGGATACCTGATTGCAGACAAGTCCCGGCTGGACGATGTGCAAACCGCCCGCTATCGGGAGTGCTATTGCGGCCTGTGCAGAGCGCTGAAGCGTCAGCACGGGCAGGTCAGCCGCCTGTGCCTGACCTATGACATGACCTTCCTGGTGATGCTACTGGACTCCCTCTATGAACCGGACATCGAAGCGGGGAAGAATCGCTGCCCGATTCATCCGGCCCACCCCCAGCTCTGGCGGACCAGCCGCTGGACCGAATACTGCGCCGACCTGAACGTCGTGCTGGCTTACTACAACTGCCTGGACGACTGGGAGGATGACCGGGAACTGTCCAAGCTCACCTACGCCGGAGCGCTCTACCGCGCTTACTGCAAGGTAAAGGAGCAGCGCCCGGAAAGCTGCAATGCCATTGAACAGTCGCTGTTCCGCCTCTCCGGTCTGGAAGAGATTCACAGCCCCGATTTGGATGGGGCCAGCCGCTGCTTCGGCAGTCTGATGGGCAGCCTGTTCGCCGTGGGCGACCCGTTCTGGCGGGACACGCTGTACACGGTGGGGGATTATCTGGGCCGCTTCATCTATGTGATGGACGCCGTACTGGACGAGGCCTCCGACCGGCGCTTTGGGCGTTACAATCCTGTGACGGCCTTCCGCGCCGAGTACGGCGCACTGGACGACGGGCAGACGCTGACGCTGCTGATCGGTAACTGCGTCGCCGCCTATGAGACACTGCCGCTGGTGCAGGATAAGGACCTTCTGGACAACGTCCTCTATCACGGCGTCTGGGCAAAATGGGCGGCAAAACAAAAAGAAATGAGCGGGAAGGCCCGTCAGGAGGAATCGCACAATGATCGATGATCCTTATAAGGTGCTTGGCGTCTCACGGGACGCATCACAGGAAGAGATCAAAAAGGCATACAGAAAGCTGGCCAAGCAGTACCATCCTGACCTGCATCCCAACGACCCGGAAGCGGCTAAGAAGATGAATGAAATCAACGCCGCCTATGACCAGATTCAAAACCCGGAAAAGTACCAGCAGGCCAATCCCTACTCCTCCGCCCGGCAGTCGAACCCGTACGGGAACCCCTATGGCAGTTATGGCTATGCCCAGCGGGAGCAGCGCCAGCAAAGCACCTATGACACCAGCCGCGACAGCAGCGACCTTCAGGCTGCCGCTCACTTCATTCAGGCGGGCGAGTATCAGGACGCCCTCAACGCCCTGAACCGGGTGCCTTCCTCGGAGCGGAATGCCCGGTGGTATTACCTCAGCGGCCTGGCCCACGCCGGTATGGGCAATAAAATCCTCGGCTTGCAGCATATGCAGACCGCCGTTGAGATGGATCCCGGCAATGTTGAATATCAGCAGGCGCTGCAGCAGATGCAGCGCAGCGGCACCTTCTATCAGCAGAGCGGCGGCACCAACTTCCATTACTGCGCCAGCGGCGGGCCGTACAGCTTCTGTATGTACCTTTGCCTGCTCCAGGCCGTCTGCTCCTGCTGCTGCGGCGGAAGCGGATACGGGTACGGCTCCTATGGAGGCTTCTATCGTTAATAACCGCTTTCCTCCTTTTCACGCTGACAGAGACTCGCCTGTGGCCGCAGGTGGGTCTCTGTTTTTTCGACGCTGAGGCCACGCGGGCAAAAAAGTCGAAAAATGTCCTGCCGCCCCTTGACAGTCGGGCGGCCTACTGCTATACTAGCCGTATGAACTGTTCTAGGAGTGTTAGGACAATTAAGACATATAAAGCCAATATGGGGCAGAAAGGAAGCGATGGCGTGTTACCGCTGGAGTTAGACTACAAAAGCCGCATCCCGATCAGTGAGCAGCTGGTGGCGGGCATTGTGCGCCTGGTGGCCTGCGGCGTACTGTCGCCAGGGGAGCAGCTCCCGTCCGTCCGCAGCATGGCGCAGCAGCTTGGCATCAACCCGAACACGGTGCAGAAGGCTTACCGTGCGCTGGAGCAGCTGGGGGCCATCTACAGTCTGCCGGGGAAGGGTTCCTTTGTCAGCGAAGGAGACGAGGCCCGAGAGCTGCAAAAGCGGCAGACCCTGGAGGAGCTGGACGGCGCGCTGCGCACCGCGCTGGATGCCGGCGTGACCCTGGAGGATTTGGATGCGCATTGCCGCGGCTGGCTGCAGAAGATGGGAGGTTTACTGGTATGATTGCGATGGAATCCTTTACCAAGAAATTTGGCACGTTGAACGCACTGGACGGGATCAATCTCCAGGTGACGGAAGGCTCCATCTTTGGGCTGATCGGCTCCAACGGCGCAGGGAAATCCACCCTGCTGCGGGCCATCAGCGGCGTCTATAAGCCGGACGGCGGTTCTATTCTGATCGACGGCGAGGCCCCTTATGAAAACGCAAAGGTGAAGCAGCGGCTCTGCTTCGTCTCTGACTACCCCTACTATTCCAGTCAGGATACCCTGGAGAGCCTGGCCCGCTTCTACAGGCGCTTCTACCGGAACTGGGACGAGGAGGAGTTCCGGCGGCTGACTGAGCTGTTCCCCCTGGAGCGGAAGCAGCGGATTCAGAGTATGTCCAAGGGGATGCAGCGCCAGGCGGCGCTGATTTGCGCCCTGTCCACCTGCCCGGACTATCTGCTGCTGGACGAGGTGTTCGACGGGCTGGACCCGGTGATGCGCCAGCTTTTGAAGCGGGTCATCTCCGACCATGTGGCAGCCCGGGATATGACGGTGCTAATTGCCTCCCACAATCTGCGGGAGCTGGAGGACTTTTGCGACCATGTGGGCCTGCTGCACAAGGGCGGCGTTCTCATTGAGCAGGAGCTGGAGTCCCTGCGGCTGGGCATCCAGAAGGCCCAGGCGGTATTCCAGCCGCCGCTGGACGATGAGATGCTGAACGCTCTGCGGCAGACGCTGGACATCGTCAAACTGGAGCGGCATGGCTCCCTGATTTCCTTCGTGGCCCGCAGCACGGAGCAGAAGGTGATGGACAGCCTGCAGCTGCTGCATCCCGTGTTCTGCGAAAGCCTGCCCCTGTCCCTTGAGGAAGTATTTATCAGTGAAATGGAGGCGGCCGGTTATGACATCGACAAGATCTTATCCTAAGCAGCGCAGCGCCACCGGTATAGCCTTTCGCTGGCACTGGAAGAAGAACAGGCTGCTCCTGTTCCTGTACACGCTGCTGATGCTGGTGGCGCTGCCCGGGTGCTTCTTCCTGAGCCTGCTGTACAACATGAGCGCCTATCTTCAGTCCAGCTATTACAGCGAGACGATTTTCGCGGTGAAGGAGGTTTACCTGGCCCAGGAGATGACGGAATACCTGAACAGTATCATCACCTGGATGGTGATTCCCATTGCGGTGGTGTTCGCTTTCCTGATGGCCTACTCCAGCTTCTCCTATCTACACTCCCGCAGGGCCACCGATCTGTACGCCGCCCTGCCCATCCGCAGGACGCCCATGCTGCTGGGGGGTATCCTTTCCAACCTGCTCCAGCTGCTCCTGCCGCTGGCGGCGGCCATGGGCCTGGTGCAGGCCATCGGCCGGGGCTATGGCGATCTGGTATACCCCTTCTCCGGTGTGATGGTTTGGGAAGCCTTCGGGCTGCTGGCGCTGGGGCTGACTGCCGCTTACCTGCTGTTCCTGTTTATGATTGTCATCAGCGGCACCCTGCTGGATACGATGTTCTCCTTCGTCGTGCTGTCGGTCAGCTGGCCGCTGCTGTGGCTTATTACCAACACCATCTGTGAGCAGGTGCTGCCCGGCTATGTCAGCGAACTGAATGAGAACCTGTGCTTCGCGTTGGTGCCCATAGTGGGAACCATGCTGCCCTTCTTTGCCTTTGACAGCAGCTACTGCTTCCCGAACGGCGTCACCAACACCACCGCCCCTGCGGTGAACACTGCAGCCCTGCCCTATACCCCCGGCCTGGGCTGGCTCGCGTGGTGGCTGCTGTTCGTAGTGATTCTGCTGGTGGTTCTAGTGGTAGTTTTCCGGATTCGGAAGAGTGAATGTGCCGAGAGCAATCGCACCTTCTCCCTCCCCAGAGGGTTTTTCCGCATGATTTGCTCCGCCGTGGCCGGGCTGGCCCTGGCCTATCTGTGCAGCGCCATCCTGCCCAGCAATCTGGTGTTCGCCGTGACCGGACTGCTGGGAACCTTCCTGGCACACCTGTTTGCCCAGGCCATCTGGGGCAGAGGGCTGCGGGGATTTGCGAAAACCCTGCCCTCCTACCTGCTGCTGCTGGTAATCATGGGGGCGGCCGGCTGGATGGTTGTGAACGACGTTCCGGGCTATGTCACCTATCTGCCCGATGCGGACGAGGTGGAGTCGGTGTCGATCAGCGGAGACGCGCTGTCGGACGGCCACGACACGCTGGACTACTATCTGAGCGTCTGGGACAGCGGCATAACGGCGGTCCTGACGAACGAGGAGAACGAATCCTATCGCTACCTTTCCCCGGAGCTTCGGTCTGAGGAGAGCATTGCCGCAGTGCTGGCGGCCCACAGCGCCGTCCTGGACCAGCTAAGCGAGCCGTATCTGCCCTTTTCCGAGGACGAGGACAATGATGACGACGCATATCTGATGATTGCCTACACGCTGAAGGACGGCTCTACGGTGGAGCGGAACTATTGGAGTATCTCCGTATCGGATGCGCTGCGGGAGCAAACGGGCGTCGTGCTGGCGCTAGAGGACTATCAGCAGACCTCCATGTTGAATGAGTACGAGGCCGGCGACATCTTCAGCATAGACTATTGCAGGTATGCCGTCTCCGTTGACTGGGGAGAGGACGGGGCCGCGTCCGACGATTTGGGCGAGTCTTATAACTACGATGTGGAACTGACCGCGGAGCAGAAGGCGCTTCTGTGGAGCACCTTCCTGGAGGAGCTGTACAGCGAAAACTTCAGCTTTGCCCCCATGGAGGAGGACAACACCCTGGATGGGGACGGCTACGAAGAGAACTGCTACATCAACATGGACGCCATCCAGCGGGAGCGCTTCTCTCCGGAACTGCTCGCCCTCCTGGAACAGGACATGGGTGAAGATGCGGACCTGGTGACTTCCATCGACAGCAGGTCCTATTGGGTGCCGGCCTGCTGCCAGAAGACCCGCCAGCTGATGCGGGAATACGCCACCGGCGCTGCCGCAGAGGAAGAAAACAACTAATGGAACCGATATAGTCCCCTTAGTGCGGACACTCGAACAAGCAAGATTTCGAGACTACACTAAGGGGGCTATTATAATGGCAAGAGGAAGACATAAGAACAGGGCATACAGTGCAGAGTTAAGGAACCTCTGAATAAATGAACGAGAGCGAATTGCGAGGAAATTTTCGTCTGCGACTCGCATGGCCTACGGCCATTGCTCCCTGCATTCGCGCATAAGAGGAATTGGCCATCGCCGTCAAGCGGCACTTCCGGAGCTTCGCTCCTCCCTGTCGGCCTGCGCTTCACAAAAAGGCGCAAAAGCGCAGGATCAGGAGCGCCGTTAGACGCGGGCATACCCCTTGAGGGTAATCCTGACGGATTTCAAGATTTTGCAACGCATTTATGGCGGAAATTTACCACAA
>JAJQEV010000043.1 GCA_021201475.1 Clostridiales bacterium | reverse complement strand
CCTCCCTGAGCCGCCTTCTTTCCCCCATTTCTTGGCGGGACAAGAAATGGGGCCCGCCGGGAGGGCAAACGCTTTATTTCCTTGTAGTATCCTTGCCTAAGGAGCGTAATCCCTTTAAATTGATGGCATTGCCCTGAAAAAAGGGGGGGAACCGGCGACAGCCGGTGGAGGGGTTCTAATGCAAAACGGATTTCAAACTTGATTTTCATGGGAAAAAGCAGACGAAAAGGAACCTTTCCCGCTACATCCGGCTGAGCTTGTTCCGTATCCCCTCCAACCGGTTGTCCATAGACTTTGCCTCTTGGGAAAGCGTGCCAACGGAACGCTCCATCCTGTCCATCCCGTTATGCACAGCATCCAGGGAGGCGTTTATGCTGTCCAACGTTCGGCTTACCGAAGTCAAGGTATCGCTCATGGTGTCCAGCGTGTTGGCGATTGCGTCCAGGGTATAGAGCAGAGTCTGTTCTTCGATTTGAGTCATGGGAAGCGCCTCCTTGTATCAATCAGTAGCCATACAGTGCCAGGCGAATCATCACCAGCACAGCGATGTGAAGGGGATAGTAGGCGTAAAACCCGTAGCGCCCCACCGGGCCGGGGAGCCGCTTTCCGGGCCTGCCGTTGTAGAGGAAAATGGGAATTAGGGCAAGCAGCCCCGGCAGCTCCACCGCTCCGAAGAACCAGTACAGCAGGAGGGCCACCGCCGCCGTCAGGCAGATGGGGTACTCCCGCAGCAGGTAGAAGGCCAAAATCAGCAGCACGCCGCCGCCGGAGTAGTCGGTCATGAACTGCTCCCCCGCGCAGTAGCCCGCGACGGCGATCACCGCCACCAGTGCCGCCGTTGCCCACCGGGGCAGGGGCCGCCCCATGCGCTGCTCCAGCCAACGGGGGCAGCGGTCTGCGGCCCACACCGTCACCAGGCCGATGGCCAGGGTCAGCATGACGTTTTGATAGTAGGGGTAATACCACTCATACCGGAACGCCAGGTCGAAGGGAATCTCGGAAATCAGGAAGAACACCAGCAGCCTGGCCAGGTACTTCCCTTTGCTGCGGGTGTGAAAGTAGCCCTCCACCAGAAGAAAGCAGTAAATGGGGAAGGCGATGCGGCCAATGTAGCGCATGGGCCAGTACAGACTGCCGCAGCCCAGGATGGCGGCGGTGTGATCGATGGTCATGCAGACCAGGGCGATCAGCTTCAGTGCCAGACCGTCCAGGCACTGGAAGCGGCGGAGGGAATCCTCCCGCTGCCGCACAGTGAGTATCAGGTTGTTCATCAGAAGCACCGGCTTTCGGCGGCGGGTGTCCCGCCGCAGCTAGATTGATTCAGAGGGTTCTTAGGGCCAGTATAGCATTGCCGGGGGAAAATCGCAAGCCCCAGTCCGCTGGGGGCGATGCGGTTCCCGTGCGGGTGACAGTTTCTTTCCCTCCCATCACGCCGATTCCCACGAAAACCATCCCGGCTGATGAAAAATCCCTGCGCACAGGAGGGTTTCCCTCTCATGCGCAGGGGTGTTGTTCTGCTTCGATAAAGCGTGCGTCCTCAGTCCGGAATCTGATTCAGGGCCTGGGCCAGGTCGGCAATCAGGTCTTCCTTGTCCTCAAGGCCGCAGCTTATCCGCACCAGCTCCGCAGGGACACCGGCCTCCTTCAGTTGCTCATCGTTCATCTGGCGATGGGTGGAGGAAGCGGGGTTCAGGCAGCAGGTGCGGGCATCGGCCACATGGGTCTCGATGGCGGCCAGCTTCAGCGCCTTCATAAAGACAGAGGCCGCCTCACGGCCCCCTTTCAGGCCGAAGGACACCACGCCGCAGGAGCCGCCCGGCAGGTACTTCTCTGCCAGGGCATGGTACTTATCGCCGGGGAGGTCGCAGTAGTTCACATAGGCCACCTTGGGATGGCTCTGGAGGAAGGTGGCCACCGCCAGGCCGTTCTCACAGTGCCGCTGCATCCGGACGTGGAGGCTCTCCAGCCCCAGGTTCAGCAGGAAGGCGTTCTGGGGGGACTGGATGGAGCCGAAATCCCGCATGAGCTGGGCGGTGCATTTCGTGATAAAGGCCCCTTCCTTGCCGAACTTCTCGGCATAGGTGATGCCATGGTAGGAGTCATCGGGCGTGCAGAGGCCGGGGAACTTGTCCGCGCGGGCCATCCAGTCAAACCTGCCGGAGTCCACAATAGCGCCGCCCACCGCGGCCCCGTGGCCGTCCATGTACTTGGTGGTGGAGTGGGTGACGATGTCGGCCCCCCACTCGAAGGGGCGGCAGTTCACCGGGGTGGCGAAGGTGTTGTCGATAATCAGGGGAACGCCGTGGGCGTGGGCGGCTTTGGCGAACAGTTCAATGTCCAGCACGGTCAGGGCGGGGTTGGCAATCGTCTCGCCAAAGACGGCCTTGGTATTGGGCTGGAAGGCGGCGTTCAGCTCCTCCTCGGTGCAGTCCGGGGAGACGAAGGTGGTGGTAATGCCCATCTTCGCCATGGTGACGGAAATCAGGTTGAAGGTGCCGCCGTAGATGGAGGAGGAGGCCACGATATGGTCGCCGCACTGGCAGATGTTGAACAGGGCGAAGAAGTTGGCCGCCTGACCGGAGGAGGTCAGCATGGCGGCGGTGCCCCCCTCCATGTCGGCGATTTTCGCCGCCACATAGTCGTTGGTGGGGTTTTGCAGACGGGTGTAGAAGTAGCCGCTGGCCTCCAGGTCAAACAGCTTGCCCATGTCCTCGCTGGTGTCATATTTAAAGGTGGTGGACTGGACGATGGGGATTTGGCGGGGCTCGCCGTTGCCGGGGGTGTAGCCGGACTGGACGCATTTGGTGTTCATTTTATAATTGCTCATGGAAAGCGCTTCCTTTCGTTCCGGAATCGCGCCGGGGAGGGCGGCGCGGAACTCGCCGATTCCATTATAGCAGTTCGGCAGAGGGTTGTCAATTTGTCCTGTTTGGGCGGAAGCGCCCGACTGTCGGGGGAAAATGCCGCTTGCCCTTTTCTGTCGAATATGGTATTCTTTAAGTGGCCTCGACCGAGGCTGACGCTGTCCAATATGGTAGCGGTTTGCCCCTTTTCGGGGGCAGCTTCTTTGCACCCCCGTTTTTTACGAAAGGGGGGCTGCCCAATGAGTAATCGGAAGTATTACAGCTTTTCCTTGTTATCATCGGTGTTTGCGGCCTGTTCATCCAGGTTTATAACAAAAAGAAGTAACCGCCCCGAAGCCGCAAACTTGTGGCGGTTACTTCTGTAACCCATAGGGGCTGACCGTTACCGGACAGCGTCCTTTTCATATTTTTATTATATACCCATTAAAGAAAATTGTCAACATACACCTGGAAGGTTTCTGTTGACAGAATCCTCACTTCTTGCCTTTTGGAAAGGCCACGGCACCCTGCCTGTGGTGCTGCCTGATACGAGGGCAACCCTGTTTCCGCAAAAGAGAGGCTGCCCAATATTACATTGAAAATATTACAGCTTTGCACTGGCTCTATAGGAATTTGCAATCTTTTTATCCAGGTTTATAACAAAAAGAAGTAACCACCCATCGCTGCAACTTGTGGCGGTTACTTTTGTGACATAGGGGCGAACCGTTACCGGACAGCGCCTTTTTATATTTTTATGATATATCCGGCAGATGCGTTTGTCAACAAAATCAGTTCCAATTTTCTGCGCAAACTCCTTTACACGGCCCGCCTTTTCCCTTATAATGGAGAAACGGATGATAAAACGGAAAGTGAGGGACAGCAGCATGGGGAATCGCTTCCTGTAGCGCTCCGGCAGAGAGACAGCATCGAAATTTAACGTTCAGAATAAGTGAGTGAAGGAACTATGGCATCCATTAAATTTGACGAATACAGGACAAAGCTCCACAACCTCGCCCCCGCCCTGAAGGAGCTGGGGGAGAGCCTGGGGCTGGAGGCCGCCGCCCAGGAGCTGGATATGCTCCAGGCCCAGTCCACGGCGGATGGCTTCTGGGACAATGCGGACAAGGCCCAGAAGGTCACCCAGCGCATAGGCGTCCTCCAGGAGAAGCTGAACAGCCAGCAGAAGCGGCTGGACGCGGTGGAGGATATGCTGGTGATGTGTGAGTTCGGCATCGAGGAGGACGACGACTCTATGCTGGAGGAGCTGGAGGAGAGCTATGCCGCCCTGGAGGCGGACATGGAGGAGGCCCGGCTGGCCACCCTCTTCACCGGCGAGTATGACAACAACGACTGTATGCTGACCATCCACGCCGGCGCCGGCGGCACCGAGGCCCAGGACTGGGCCAGTATGCTCTTCCGGATGTACCAGCACTGGGCGGCCAAGCACGACCTGAAGTGTGAGACCCTGGACTATGAGGACGGGGACGAGGCCGGCATCAAGACCGCCACCCTGATGATTTCCGGGGAGAACGCCTACGGCTACCTCCGCAGTGAACACGGCGTCCACCGCCTGGTGCGCATTTCCCCCTTTGACTCCAACGCCCGCCGCCAGACCTCTTTCGCGGCGGTGGAGGTCATGCCCGACCTGCCCGCCGACGTGGAGGTGGACATCCGGGAGGAGGACGTGGAGATGCAGGTGTTCCGCTGCTCCGGGGCCGGGGGCCAGCACATCAACAAGACCTCCTCCGGCGTCCGGCTGATTCACAAGCCCACCGGCGTGGTGGTGTCCTCTACCCAGGAGCGGAGCCAGTTCCAGAATAAGGACACCTGCTACCGGATGCTCCGGGATAAGCTGGTGCAGCTCCAGCTCCAGGCCCACGCGGAGAAAATCTCCGACCTGAAGGGCGTTCAGCTGAAAATCGAGTGGGGCAGCCAGATCCGCTCCTACGTCTTTATGCCCTACCAGATGGTGAAGGACCTCCGCACCGGCTACGAGACCAGCAACGTGAACGGCGTCATGGACGGCGACCTGGACGGCTTCATCAACGCCTACCTGACCGCTGACGCCACCGGCAACTGGCTCACCAAGTAAAGAGAGAAAGGAACCGATACTGATGAAACGAGTTTGGAATCGCCTGCTCCCCGCTGCCCTGGCCCTGTCCGCGTTGCTCACCGGCTGCGGCAGCTCTGACTACGAGATCTCCGAAGGCCGCTATCAGCTGGCACTGGAAGGGGAGGAATACAGCATCTACCAGTGGGTAGGGGACGAACTGCACGAGGACGATGGGGAGAACCTGACCAGTTCCTCCCAGGCCGACGCCTATTACCGCTTCCCCGTGTACCCCACCGACTATGTGGTCAGCGACGGCGAGGAGGCGGCCGAGGTGACCCTGGACGCGGCCTACAACACGGAGTCCGATTACTCTGACATAGAGGAATTCTTCGAAGTGCTGGACGAGAGCTTCTCCTCCTACTACACCAACTACGTCCGCCAGGAGGATGAGGAGATCGGCGGCCTGACCTACTTCGTCTACGAGTATGACGGCACCGCCACCAGCGGCGACGCCTACCACGCCTACGGCCACGTCACCCTGGCCTATGGCTTCTCCGCCTCCTTCACCGTGTATGAATATACCGATTGGGACATCCACGTCACCTATGAGGACGTGTCGGAGGTGCTGGAAAAGGTGTACGCCCTGGAGTTCCAGGAGAACGGGGACGAGGAGGAGTCCTCCGCGTCCTCCTCCGGCGTGACCCCGGAGGCAGTCTCCACCGACTCCTCCGGCACGGCGGCGGAGGAAGAGTGACCGTCTCTGCAAAGCTCCGGCTTTGCAACAAAAAATTCACAAAGAGATGGTTGAAAACAGGCCGCCGTTATGGTAAAGTATACATACGGTAGATGCCATACGGCAACCAACTTGAAGGAGTGATTTCTTATGGTAAGAGTAATTTTGGACAAGGCAGGCGCCGGCAAGACCAAGCAGCTGATTGAGCAAATCAACGCGGAAACAGAAGTGGCTCAGGGCAACCTGGTCTGTATTGAGCCGAAGCGGGAATTGACCTACGATCTGCATTATCATATTCGTTTGGTTTCGTCGGAGGATTATCCTGTGCGGAGCCTGGAGGCATTCAAGGGCTTCCTGGCCGGTATGTACGCTTCCAATTACGACATTACCCATATTTTTATTGACAACCTGATTAAAATCACCGGTGAGAAGGACCCCGTCCGTATTGAGAACTTCCTGAACTGGCTGGACAGCTTCAGTGAGAAGAACAATATTAAGTTCACCATCACCATGAACGCCGACCACTTTACCCCCACCGAGGGCATCAAGAAGTTCTGCTGAGCCTCCCGCACAAGGGTTGCTCCCGTCCCCCGCATCCGTCTCTGGGCCGGATGCGGGGGCTTTTTGCGTTCCGGCGGAGGCACCCCGGCGTACCGTTCGTCCATCGGCTCCGCATTTCCCGTCTTTTTTGCATAAAAATTTTCATTTCCGGCACAAAAAAATCGCCCATCTTCGATGGCATCCGCACCTCCCCTCTGGTACTATAGAGGCAGGAGGTGGCAAAGATGGCATTCAAACGAAAAACAGGCGGACTGTTCGAGTCCAATCGGGTGATTTATGTCCCGGTGACGGATATCTTCCCCAATCCGACCCAGCCCCGCACCCGATTTGCCCAGGAGGGACTGCAGGAGCTGGCGGACTCCATTCAGGAGCACGGGATTTTACAGCCGCTGTCCGTGCGGCGCAGGGAGGCGGGCGGCTTTGAGCTGATTTCCGGCGAGCGGCGGCTTCGGGCGGCCAGGCTGGCGGAGCTGAAGCAGGTGCCCTGTATCATTGTGTCGGCTACGGATGTGGAGTCCTCTCTGTTGGCGCTGGTGGAAAATTTGCAGCGGCGGGATTTGGACTATGTGGAGGAGGCCGCGGCCTTGCAGCAGCTCATCGCGACCTATCACCTGTCCCAGGAGGAGGCCGCCCGGCGCATCGGCAAGAGCCAGAGCGCGGTGGCCAACAAGCTGCGGCTGCTGAAGCTCTCCCCGGAGCTGCTGGCCCAGCTGCGGGAGAGCGACCTGTCCGAACGCCACGCCCGCGCCCTGCTCCGGCTGGAGGAAGGGGAGCGGCAGGCGGCGCTGACGTACATCGTGGCTCAGGATCTGAACGTGGCTCAGACGGACAGCTACATCGACTCCCTGCTGGCCCGGCCGGAGGACAAGCCTGTGAAGAAGCGACATCCCGTGTATATCAAGGACATCCGCCTCTTTCTGAACAGCCTGAACCGCGGGCTGGAAACCATGAAGCAGTCCGGCCTGGCTGCGGTCTGCGGCCGGGAGGAGACGGAGGAGGATCTGATCCTCACCATCCGCATCCCCAAGAAGAAGCAGAAAGCCACTGCAAAATGAGGGCTTCCGCCGAAAGGCGGAAGCTTTTTGTTTCCCTGAAAGGGCGGGGAACACAGTGAACCTGCCGTCTGACGGTGAAGGCCGGGCAAACGCTTTACAGCGGACGCCTCCTAAGGAAACCGTACCCGCCGGGAAGGCACAACCCTGTCCCTTTCAAGCCCTTTATCCAGGAGAAAACCCTATGCCCCGGTCAGCGCTGGTCCTCTGTCCTCTGCGCGATCCACTTTTCCACCATCAGGTCAGGATAGTAGCTCCGCTTGGCCTTCCGAAGGTTCGGCTCCCCCATGTCGTCCTCCCGGTTCATGTAGACGATTTGGGGGTAGGTCTCCCTCACCCAGCGGGCGAACGCCCGGTTAATCATGGTATAAGCTCCCTGCACCTGGCCGTAGGCCTTTTCAAAGAGGACATCATAGGTGTCTCCGCCTAAAGGCTGCCCCATGCAGAAGGCCACCGCCCGGTCAGGAATGGGCTGCCCCGCCTTGTCCGTACCGCCGCCGTCGTATAACACTATGCCGTCCAGCCCCAGGGCAACGCGGTTCAGGAGGGCCATGGTCAGCGCCCGCTCCCCCTGGTCCGAGGCCCAGTCCTCCAGGCCGGCCTCCGCCTCCTCTGTCTCCCAGTCCCGGGCAATGACCTGGCAGGCGGCCAGGTTGGCCGCTCCCAGCAGTTCCGTGTGCCAGTTGGGGTAGCGCTCCTCAAAGCGGTGGATGTGATTGCGTTTGGCGTGGAGCTTCTTGCCGGACAGGGTAGAGAGCTTCTCCACCGTGTAGCAGTAATCCGCCGCATCCTCCTGGTTGGTGAAGCGGAACTGGCCGGGGTACAGTGCCTCCAGCTCCCGGCACTGCTCCGCCGTCAGCCCCGCCAGGGTGAAGGGGACGCCCCGCTCCCGGCTGTCCTGCCGCAGCGTCTCCAACAATACCTTCCGGTCCCCCAGGCCGGAGGGCCACAAATAGCTGCCGTTGCTCCCCACTCGGACCACGGCAAAGCCGTCTACCTGTGCAATGCCCTCATCGTAGGCCTCCGCCCAGGTTAGCAGGTTGGCGAAGGAATATTCACAGCTGCGGAAGCCACACGCCTGGAGCAGCGGCTCATAGTTGGCCCGATCCTCCAAGGTGGGCCGTCTAAAGTTTATCATACGAAAAAGTCACCTGTCTTTTCCTGCCGCGCCGAAACGGGGCGCGGGATTCCCCTGCCACTTTGGAGGGGTTCCCTGGCAGTATACCACAATTTTTTCGTCCTGACAAATTTTTTGTGCAGGAATTGCACCCCTTTCCCGTGGTCAAACTGACGAAAAAGGAATTTCAGCGTCTCTTATTTTTGTAGAACAGGTAAAAAGTAAAAAAATCGGAAAAATTTTTCCAAATTCCGGTGAAATTTCCGCTGCATTTTGCTATAATGCAGTCGGACGATTCCACATTCGGGGTTTCATCCGCCTGATTTTTGAAAGAGAAAGGGGAGTTCCTTCCATGGTTTCTGACAGTGCTGTGATTTTGGTGCTGCGTGATGCGGAACGTGCCTCTTCCAAGCCGCTGCTGCTTCGCAAGCTGCTGTTCTCCCCCGCAGCGGCCTGGCTGCGGAGGAATTTGCAGCGGGCGGGGGTGGCGCGTTTTTTTGTGGTCGCAGAGCCTGATCTGCTGGAGGAAACGGCTGCCTGCTTCCCGGAGGATGCGGAGGTCTGCTCTGCCCTGGACGGGGCGCTGGAAGCTCGCCTGATTGCGTTCGCCGCAGAAAGCCAGGGCAAAGTCGTCACCGTCACCCGGCCCGTGTTCCTGAACGGGGACGCCTGCCGGGAGCTGACGGAGGAGGAGTTCATCACCCCCGCCGGTGACCCCATGGGGGTCTACCGGGTGGAGGCAGAGGATCTGACCCAAGGCGGCATTGACGGCCTGGTGGGCAGCGAGTATTACTCCCCCTATCAGGAGGAGGGCGTGGCCCTGCTGGAGCGGGAGGACGGCTTGCAGTTGGCCAAAATGATGGCCAACGGGGAGAATCTCCGCCGCCTGCTCCAAAATGGCGTGGAGATGCTGGACACCGGCAGCGTCTACCTGGACCCGGACGTGGAGGTGGGGGCGGGCACCCTCCTGCTCCCCGGTACCATGCTCCGGGGGCATACCGTCATCGGGGAGGACTGCGAAATCGGCCCCAACTCCATGATTCGGGACTGCGTGCTGGGGGACAGCTGCGTTGCTTCCAACTCCCACCTCACCGGCGCTACCTTCGGGAGCCGCGTCAACATCGGCCCCTTCGCCTACGTCCGCCCCGGCACCCATGTGGGGGACGGCTGCAAGGTAGGGGACTTTACCGAGCTGAAAAACGCCAGCCTGGGGGCGGGCACCAAAATCCCCCACCTGATTTACGTCGGGGACGCCGACGTGGGGGAGCGGTGTAACTTCGGCTGCGGCTCCATCACCTGCAACTATGACGGCAACGAGAAGCTCCACACCACCGTGGGGAACGACTGCTTCATCGGCTGCAACACCAATCTGGTGGCCCCCTGCACGGTGGAGGACGGGGCCTATACCGCCGCCGGCACCACCCTGACCGACCTGGCCCCCAAGGACAGCCTTGTCCTCAGCCGCCTCCGCCCCACCGTGAAGGAGGGATGGGCCGCCGCCCACCGGGCCAAAAAGAACCCCTGACCGGCAGCGCTGCCCCGGCGGCCGCGCCTGCCGGAGATTCCTCCGCTGCGCCAGCCCTGGGCACGCATTTTCCCTGTGAAAGAGACAACTGCGAACTAAAGAGAACAAAATTGTTCAGGAGGACTGTACTATGATTTCCCACGGTAAGGACATCAAGATTTTCACTGGCAATTCCAACCCCAAGCTGGCAAAGGCCATCTGCCAAAAGCTGCGGGTACCCCTTGGCAACAATGAGTGCGGCACCTTCTCTGACGGCGAGAGCTTTGTCTCCACCTATGAGACGGTGCGGGGCAGCGACGTATTCCTGATTCAGTCCACCGCCGCCTCCGGCGTGAAGGATCAGCCCGGCTACCGCTCCGTCAACGACTATCTGATGGAGCTGCTGGTGATGATCGACGCCATGAAGCGGGCCTCCGCCGGGCGCATCACCGCCGTCATGCCCTATTACGGCTACGCCCGCCAAGACCGCAAGACCAAGCCCCGTGACCCCATCTCCGCCAAGCTGGTGGCCAACCTGCTGACCACCGCAGGCGCTGACCGGGTGCTGACCATGGACATCCACTGCCTCCAAATCCAGGGCTTCTTTGACATCCCCATGGACAACCTGGTGGGCAGCAACCTGTTCGTGGACTACTTTAGCGAGAAGTATGACGCCGAGCGGGACAACACCATCGTGGTTTCCCCCGACGTGGGCTCCGTCAGCCGGGTGCGGGGCTTCGCCCAGCAGCTGGGTATGCCCATGGCCATCGTGGATAAGCGCCGCCAGCGGGCCAACTCCTCCGAGGTGATGAACATCATCGGCACCGTGGAGGGCAAGAACGTCATCCTGCTGGACGATATGGTGGACACCGCCGGAAGCCTCTGCGGCGCAGCCAAGGCGCTGATTGAAATCGGCGGGGCGAAGCACGTTGTGGCCGCCGCCTCCCACGGCGTCCTGTCCGGCCCGGCCCTGGAGCGCATTGAGAACTCCGCCCTGGAGGAGGTGTTCTTCCTGGACACCATCGCGCCCCCCGCCAACCTGAAGAGCAGCAAAATCAAGTACATCTCCACCGCGGAGCTGTTCGCCGAGGCCATTGAAAAGATTTATAACGACACCTCCATGAACGACATTTATCATCACTGATTTGCCTGCCACGGCAGACGTTCAGGGGCCGCAGACGTTCTGCGGCCCCTTGTACCCGTTTCCAAAATCCCTTTCGTGGAGGGGGTTCCGTGCCGCTTTTTCTCTGCTTCGTAGAGGAACGCTGCTTTTCCCCTACGGAATAAATGAAATGCCGTGTTCCGCTGAGAGAAAACTGACAACATCAACTCAAAAGGAAGTGAACCTCATGCTGTTTGGACGAAAATCAAAGCCGGAGTGGCTGCTGGTCTTTCTCGGCAACCCCGGCCTGCAATATGACAACACCCGCCACAACGCCGGGTTCCGCACGGCGGACGCCCTGGCGGCGAAAACCGGGGTGCAAATCAAGCGCGCCAAGTTTGAGGCGCTGGTGGGGGAGCTGGAGTACGGCGGCGTGCCGGTGCTGGCCATGAAGCCCCAGACCTTTATGAACAACTCCGGCAACGCGGTCTATGCCGCTGCCAACTTCTATAAAATCGACCCGTCGCATATCATTGTGGTGTGCGACGATGTCAGCCTGCCGGTGGGCAAGCTGCGCCTGCGGAAGAAGGGCAGCGCCGGGGGCCACAACGGCCTGAAGGACATCATCCTCCAGTTGGGCACCCAGGAGTTTCCCCGGGTGCGCATCGGCGTGGGGCAGAAGCCCCACCCGGACTATGACCTGGCGGACTGGGTGCTGGGGCGCTTCTCCAAGGAGGACGCCGCCGTCATGGACGAGGCGGCGAAGCGGGCCTGCCAGGCCATAGAGGCCGTCCTGGAGGATGGGATGGACAGGGCCATGAGCAGGTTTAACTGAGGGGTGGCCCTCAGGCGCACTTTCTTTCTGTCGCCTAACGTTTTTCTCCTTAGGCAAGGAAAGGTTGTAGCTTTGCCTTACAGTCAGATGTTATCCACCGCTGGATAATAAAATTGCACGTTCCGCCCGCCTCTGGCAGGACGGAACGGCAATCCCTGTCAGCCGCCATGGGCGGCAGTCTCACCAGTGAGAAGTTACATCGTCTCTATCGGGATAGACCACCTG
>JAJQEV010000063.1 GCA_021201475.1 Clostridiales bacterium | reverse complement strand
GCTTCGCCTTGTCCCTCAATCAGGTGGTCTATCCCGTTAGAGACGATGTGACTTCACACTGGTGAGACTGCCGCCCATGGCGGCTGGGTAACATTCTGCGTTTCCATCGGTCGTGCTAATCTGAGTTTCAATGCGGAAACGCACTTTTCCTTAGGAAAACGAAAATAAAACCTGAAATTGATGACATTGCCTTTCAGGGTAGGGAGCAAAGCGGAACTGCCGCTTTCCGGGGGAAACCGTCCCTCAGCGGAACATGACCCCCAGGAAGGCCAGCACGCAGGCCAGCAGGGTCACGCCGGAAAACACGGCACACAACTTCTCCTCGCTCCAGCCGCCCATCTCAAAGTGATGGTGCAGCGGGGCCATGCGGAAGATGCGCTTGCCGTGGGTGGCCTTGAAGTAGGTCACCTGAATGATGTCGCTCATGGTCTCGCAGAGGTAGATGATGCCCACCAGAATCAGAATCAGCGGCATATCCAGGCTGAACGCCAGCCCGCAGACCGCGCCTCCCAGGAACAGGGAGCCGGTGTCCCCCATGAACACCTTGGCGGGATGGAAGTTGTATACCAGGAACCCGGCCAGGCCCCCCAGCAGTGCACCGGAGAACACCCCCAACTCCACCTTGCCCCACAGCAGAGAAACGGCCAGGAAGAACAGGGCCACCGGCATGGTCACGGTGGTGGCCAGGCCGTCCACGCCGTCGGTGATGTTCACGGCGTTGACGGTGCCCACCATGACAAAGGCCGCAAAAACCATATACACCGGCCAGGGAATGGTCAAACTAATGTTGGCGAAGGGGATATACAGGTCTGGGGTCAGGTAGCCGGTGTAGCGCAGCAGCACCACAAAGGCGATGGCCGCCGCCAGCTGAAGCAGGAACTTCTGAGGGGCGGTCAGCCCCTCGTTCTTGTGGTACTTCACCTTGCAGAAGTCGTCCACAAAGCCGATGGCCCCGAACACCAGGGCGAAGAGGTAGACGAACAGCCCGCCAAAGTCCCCGTGGAGGAGGTCGGTGAAGCCGCAAATCACCAGGGCAATCAGGATACCGGCGATGAACATCAGCCCGCCCATGGTGGGGGTGCCCTGTTTCGACATGTGCCAGGTGGGGCCGTCCTCCTTGATGGACTGGCCCGCCTTCATCTTCCGCAGCCAGGGGATAACCACCTTGCCCAGCAGGTAGGTCGCCAAAAACCCAATTACAATACTCACAATCGCTTTCATCTTTTGCTCGCTCCTTCGGAAGCCGGTTCCGGCTTCCTCTCTGTTCCGTTTTACCGTCGATACGCGGCAGCGGCGGGGGTTTGGGCCTCGGCCAAAAGCGCGTCCCAGTGCGCCCGCCCTGCAAAGACGATGATGTCCTCCGGTTCCCCGCTGCACCGGGCTGCCCGCACGGCGGCGGGCAGATCCGGCCCGCCGGGGCGTTCTCCGGCGGCGGGAATCAGGGCGCACCAGTCCGCCCCCTGCAGCGCGATGCGCCGCAGCCTGCGGTCCGCCCCGCCGGGGGGCAGGGCCAGCACCAACAGCACACGGCCCCCAGTGGCCCTGTGGGCCGCCAGCAGCGCCGCTTCCAGTTGGGGATCGGTGCAACTGGTGTGTATCAGCTCATCCGGGCCGTCCGCCCGGCGGCGCAGTTCCAACACACCGGGTGCGCAGGGCGCGGCGGACACCGCCGCCGCCCCCTCCCAGAGGGTGTACCCCTCCAGCAGGCCGCAGCCCAGAGCCGCCAGCGCCATATAGAAGTCGTAGCTGCCCGGCAGCGGCAAAGAGACCCTCGCAATAGCGGAATCCGTCACCGCTTCAAAAGTCATCCGGTTTCTTCCCAACCGGAGGTAACGGGCGTTCAGGCTTGCCTCACCCCGCTTCTCCGCATAGGTCATCTGTGGGCCGCCCCACTGGGCCGCCAGGGCGCGGACACGGCTATCGTCCAGGTTCGCCACCAGCAGGCGGCAGCAGTCGGTGAGGTAGCCTTTCAGGGCGTCGGTGTTGTCATGCTCCTGCAATCCCCCCACCATGGCAGCCCGGCAGCGCAGCCCTCTGGCCCAGCCCGCCGCGATTTGGCCGGGGGACAGAGCCAGCACCGCCCGTCGGCAACCCTGGGTTTCCAGGGCGCTGAGCCGCTCCTCCAGCGTCTCCCGCCAGCATGGCCAGGCCGGGGCGGACAGCCGCTGCCCCCGCCAGAGGCACTCCGTCCGGGTGAGCAGCGCGGCCTCCCCGGGGCGGCCATGCTCCAGCAGATGCCAAACCAGCCGGGCGGTGCAGTCCGCCTCGCCGCTGCCGATGATGCAGTATAAATTGTCACTCGTCCATGTCATTGTCAACATAATCCACGATGGTGTCATCGGAGAAGTAAACCGTAACCGTGGTGCCGCGGTCTACCAGTTCCCCCGCTTCGATGCTCTGTTTATAGGCCAGCGTGGTGCTCGTGTAATAGCTGGAGGAGCCTGACGCGACCATGTACAAATCCAGCTCGCTCAGGATTTCAAGAACGGTGTCCGGGGATTTCCCCGTCAGGTCGGGCATGATGACCTGGTCCTCTGGTACCTCCTCGCCCATGTAGAGGATGACCTGGCTGCCGGAGGGCAGGCTGACGCCGGTGGCGGGGATCTGGCCGGTGACAGTGTCCCCATCCCCCACCACCCGGTAGGTCAGGTCCTTTGCCGTCAGCACCTCCGCCGCCGTATCCTCGTCGTAGCCAACGACCGTGGGCATAGAGACGGTGGCCCCGGAGAGGTCATCTGCGGTATACTCCTTGATGAAGCCCCGATAGTCCAGGATGTCGGCAATCAGCTGGCCCACCAGGGGGGCCACCATGTTGCCGCCGGAGATGTAGACGCCGTTGGTGCAGTAGTCGCTGCCCTCGGAGGCCACCTGGGGGGAATCCAGGGCCATCAGCACGATGATTTCCGGGTCGTCCGCCGGGGCGAAGCCCACGAAGGAGACGACGTACTCGTCGTCCACCAGCGTTTGAGAGGTGCCGGTCTTGCCGCCGATGCGGTAGCCCTCCATATAGGCGTTCTTGCCGGTGTAGCTGGTGACAACCCCCTCCAGCAGGCTGGCCACCCGGGAACTGGTCTCCTCGCTGATGACCTGGCGCACAGCGGTATTGTCCGCCTGATAGGTGATGGTGCCGTCCTCGGCCTCGATATAGTCCACCACGTAGGGCTCCCGCAGGTAGCCGCCGTTCACTGCCGCATTGATGGCGGTAATCAGGGCGATGGGGGTGACGGTGAAGCGCTGACCGAAGGAGGCAGTGGCCAGCTGAACGATGCCGAAATTATCCTCGCTCCAGACGACCCCCTGGCTCTCACCGGGAACATCAATGCCCGTGGCGGACATCAGCCCGAATGCCTCCATGTACTCGTAGAAGGTATCTGTCCCCAGCTTCTGGCCGATGGTGATGAAGGCCGGGTTGCAGGAGTGCCCCACCGCCTCCGCCAGGGTCTGATGGCCGTGGCCGGTCCGCTCGGAGCAATAGATGGGGTTGGACCAGCCGCTGACCATAATGCTGCCAGAACAATCGAAGGTGCTGCTCTCCGAGATGACCCCTTCCTCCAGTGCGGCGGCCAGGACGATACTTTTGAAGGTGGAGCCAGGCTCGTAGGTGTCGTTCACCGCCTTGTTCCTCCACATGGTATTGATGGCGTCGCTCTCTGTGATTTCTCCGTCGGCGATTTCACTTTGCAGCACGGCGTCAATGACAGTGCTGTAGTCGTTCAGATCGTAGGTGGGATAGCTGGCCATCCCCAGGATTGCGCCGGTGTCGCACTCCATGACGATAACGAAGCCGCCGTTTTGCACGTCGTTGGCCTCGATGCCCTCCTCCAGGTACTTTTCACAGTAGGACTGGATGGTGGCATCCAGGGTCAGGTAGACGTCGCTGCCGTCCTCGGCATCATAGTAGTCCTGATAGAAGTTTTTCAGGTCGGTGCCCAGGTTGTTCTTCGCCGTCACCAGCAGCCCGGCGGTGCCGGACAAATCGTCCTCCAACTGGGCCTCCAGGCCGTAAGCGCCGCCGCTGTCATTGGTGAAGCCAATGACCTGGGCTGCCAGGGTGGAGTAGGGGTAGAACCGCTTGCTGTTGGGGGTCATGTAGATACAGCCAGACAGGTCGTACTCAGAGATCAGGCTCCGGACATTCTCGGCCACGCTGTCGCTGACCTTGCTGGCCAGCTTCTTATACTGGCTGGTGGTGTCCTCGCACTTTTCTTCGATGTCCTCGGCGGTGACATCCTCCAAAATCTCCTCCAGCCCCTGGGCGATTACCTGCACCACATCAATGTCGCAGGCTTCCGCCTCCTCGGTATACTTGGCTCTGTTCTCCTCGTCCTCTGCTTCCGCCGCCTTCTCCAGAGCCTCCTGCCGTTCGGTATCCAGCTCACTCTGCTTCTCTACGATGGCTTTGGGGGAGATGATGACGTCATAGGCCGTGGAACTGATGGCCAGCACATTGCCGTTGGCGTCGTAGATGGAGCCACGGTTGGCGGTGACGGAGAGCTCGCTGGTCTGCTGATTCACCGCCTCTTCCTCCAACTCGTCATGGCGCACGATCTGCCAATAGTATAGATAGTACACCAGCGGAATAAACAGCAAAACGCCAAAAACGCAGAGAAGCACCACCGTCCTGCGAAAGATACGGCGTTTTGCTTCCCTGCCCTGATTCCTTTTTGCACGTTTTGGTTGTTGTCTGTTCATGTTGCCCTCGCTTTTTACGGCACAAGGGCGTAAGAGAGAAACAGATTCTATTCTTACGCCCTTATCCAATGTGTTATAGCTTTGTCGCTGAAAAGATATATGCGCTCACCGGGCAAAGTATGTAAGGACGCTTCTCCAGAAGCTCTGCAAATCCTCTGCCACCTGCTCAATCAGACCGGGATCCTCCTTCTGCTCATAGACGATGGCGTTATCCGGCTCCGCCATCTCCAGATATACCTTCTGGCTGGAACTCGGCTGCACCAGTCCTGCCTCCTCCGCCGCCTCCTGCAACGTAGCGGTGTCAAACAGGTCGTTGTACTCCGATTTCAGCGAGGCTTCCTCCTCCACCAGGTCGGCCAGGTAGTCCTCCATGGTGCTGGTAGCGGCATAGACGCTGTTGAGCTGGACGTAGCTGGTCAGCACCAGCACCGCCATCAGCGCAATCGCCGCGAATCCGCTCACGGCAAACAGAGAGATGCCCTGCTGCGGGCGCACACGGGGCTGGGCCTCGGTCCTTCGTTCGGGCTGCCGCTTCGGCTCTTCCCGACGCTGGGGTTCCTGCCGCTCCTTTCGCTGAGGGGCAACCACCGTATTGGTCAGGTCATAGGCCGCGTTGCCGAAGCTGGTGTTTGCCATCTGTGCCGTTGTCCTTTTTCTGTCTGCCATTTGGAATAACCTCTTTTCTCTATACAATGAACCGCCATCGTATGAATTGCTTGATTCGTTGGAACGCTACAGCTTTTCGCAGATGCGCAGCTTGGCGCTCCTGGCCCGGGGATTCCGGGCCACCACCTCCTCCGTGGGGAGCAGGGGCTTTTTCGGCGTCTGCCGTATCTCCGGCACCTTGCCACACACGCAGACCGGGAAGTCCGGCGGGCAGGTACAGCCCTGTGCGTGGTTCTGGTAGCCGATTTTCACCATCCGGTCCTCCAGGCTGTGGAAGGTGATGATGCAGAGCCGTCCGCCTGGCTTTAACCGGGGAATCACCCGGTCGATCACTTCTTCAATATAGGTCAGCTCGTCATTGACGGCGATACGGAGTGCCTGGAAGCACCGCTTGGCCGGGTGCTGCTTCTCCCGCAGCGCCTGGGCGGGCATGGCGGCCTTGATGACCTCCACCAGCTGAAGGGTGGTGTCAATGGGGGCCTGTCCCCGTCTCCGGCAAATCGCAGCGGCAACCTGCTTCGCGTAGCGCTCCTCCCCGTAGTGGGAGAAGCACCATTTCAGCTGCCCCTCGTCCCAGGTATTCACCACCTCACGGGCGGTCAGGGCCTGGGTCTGGTCCATCCGCATATCCAGCGGCGCATCGTGCATATAGGAAAAACCTCTGGCCGGGTCGTCTAACTGGGGGGAGGAGACCCCCAGATCCAGCAGCATCCCGTCGATTTGGGCGATGCCCAAATCGTCCAGGATATCCGCCACATCGCCGAAGTTGCCATGCACCAGCGTCACCCGTTCCAGCCACGGCTCCAACCGTTGGGGGGCCGCGTCCAGCGCCGCCTGGTCCCGGTCAATGGCCACCAGCCGCCCGGTGGTCAGCCGCTTGGCAATCTCCCGGCTGTGGCCTGCCCGGCCCAAGGTACCGTCCACATAGACCCCCTCCGGCCTGATTTGCAGCCCCTGAATGCACTCCTCCAACATGACAGGGATGTGGGTATGCTCCTCCATGTGATTCTCCTGGCCTTTATCATACTACGTTTCGACAAAAATACAAGATTCTCAGCTCTTTACAGCCCGCGGGACAGGGTCCTCCGCACACGAATGGGCCTCAGCGTCACCTTCTGGTGGGCCTGCCAGCTGTCTGCATCCCAGATGTCGGCAGTGCGGTTGTTGCCGTTGACCACCACCGCCTTGGTGATGCCGGCATACTCCCGCTGCTCCGCCGTCAGCGGAACGCGGCCGGAGGAGTCCGGCGTACACTCCGAGGCATAGGCGAAAATCATGGCGGCCTCTGCGGCGGCCTCGTCGTCATCCTGGCACTGGGCAATCTTTTCCTGGAACTGCGCCCAAGCCGCCGCCGGGAAGATGGTCAGGTGTGGGCGCATTTCTCCGCCGGGATCTGCGTCGGCTGTGGCGTTGATGGTGATGTAAAACTTATCCCCCAACTCCTCCGTGAGGCGGGCGGGAATGCATAGCCGCCCCTTGGTGTCCAGATTATGCTCTGACTTGCCATACACTGCCCCTCACCTCTTTGCCACGCCACTTTCTTGCCCCAGCATGCCCTTTTATGCAACTTCATGCCACTTTGCTTTTTTAGTATACCCCCTCTCCTCCAAAAAAGCAACCCCCGATTTCCAGTTTTCACGAAAAAAAGTGAAATCGACCGGCGGAGTTTGGGCTTCTTCCCCTGATTTCCCCTCGCCCGGCGCAAAAAATGAAGCAGCTATGAAAATAAGATGAAATTTTTTGAATCCCCTTGTATCGCCAAAACTTTCGTGGTATAACAAAAGCACGGGACAAAATATCCCGCGCTTTGACCACAGGCAACACAATCAGACGGCACGCGGCATCCCGCGCTGGTGCGGTCTGTGTCAGTCAGTAAAAGGAGGTTTTCTTATGTTTTCCATCCTCTCCACGTTAATTCTGGGCCTGCTGGCCGGCTATCTGGCCTGCCGCATCATGGGCCACGGCAGCAGCATGGTGATGAACCTGGTCGTGGGCGTCATCGGCGCAGCCATCGGCAGCTTTCTGTTCAGCCTGGTGGGGATTTACGCCTACAGCTGGATCGGTCAGCTGCTGGTAGCTATCGTCGGCGCCTGCGTGCTGCTGTGGCTGGTGAACTATCTGTCCGGCCATCTCCGCTGATTGGGGCGGAGGAACCAGAATCATCCGGGAGGGGCATCCTTTCCCGGATGTTTTTTCTTTGACAGCGCCCCGCTTTCGCGGTATGATAGAGGAAAAGGCTGCGCTGCAGCGGATGGGAGGCTGTCATGGCCGCAAAAAAATCCCCCTCGGACGGGGGGCTGACAAAATTGAAGGCCGCGCTGAACGCCGGTACCCCCGGCCACTGCTACCTCTTCTATGGGGAGGAGACCTACCTGCGGGACTATTACCTCTCGGAGCTGAAAAAACTGCTGCTGACCCCCGGCCTGGAAACCTTCAACCTCCACACCTTCCAGGGGAAGGAACTGACCTTCCGGGAACTGCAGGACGCCGTGGATGCCTTCCCCATGATGGCGGAGCATTCCATGGTGGTGGTCTACGATTACGACCTCTACGCCAACGAGGAGCGGCGCACCCAGCTGGAGGGACTGCTGAGCGACCTGCCGGACTACCTCTGCCTGGTGTTCGTCTACGACCAGACGGAGTACAAGTCCGGCGGCAACACCCGGCTGGGCAAGCTGATGAAGCAGGCGGCCCTCCCCGTGGAGTTCCGGCCCCAGAGCCAAAGCGATTTGAACGCCTGGATTCGCCGCCGGTTCAAGTCCTTCGGCAAGGACATCGACAACCCCACGGCGGAGTATCTGACCTTCCTGTGCGGAGGGCTGATGACCGGCCTGGCCAGCGAAATCGAAAAAATCGGCTTCTACGCCCCCGGCAAGAACATCACCCGGGCGGACATCGACGCCGTAGCCGACCCTGTGCTGGACGCCAGAGTGTTCCAGATGACCGACGCCATCACGAACCGTAACTTTCCTCAGGCGGCGGCGGTGCTGTCCGACCTGTACCAGCTGAACAATGAGCCGATTATGATTCTGGCGGTGCTGGGCAAGCATCTGCGGCAGCTGTGGAGCGCCCGGCTCTACCTGGAGCGGCGGAAAAGCCAGGCTGCCCTGGCTCAGCTGTGGGAGATGCGGAGCGACTGGCAGGCCAGGAAGCTGATGGACGCCGCACGGCGCTTCGACCTGCCCTGGTGCCGCCGGGCGGTGGTGCTGGCTGAGGAGACCGACGTGGCCATGAAGTCTACCGGCCTGAACTCGGAGGAACTTCTCGTGGATTTGCTGCTGAAGCTGGCGGTGAACTGAGATGGTCCGGCGGATTCGGCTGAAGGAGGCCATCGTTGTGGAGGGCCGCTATGACAAGAACACCCTGGCCCAACTGGTGGACACGCTGATTCTCACCACGGAGGGATTCCAAATCTTCCGCCGGGAGGACCAGGTGCGGCTGCTGCGCCGGGTGGCCCGGGAGCGGGGCCTCATCGTGCTGACGGACAGCGACGGGGCAGGCTTCGTCATCCGGAACCATTTAAAAGGTATGCTGCCGCCGGAGCAGGTGAAGCACGCCTACATCCCAGACCTCTATGGCAAGGAAAAGCGGAAGGCCCGCCCCGGCAAGGAGGGCAAGCTGGGGGTGGAGGGCATGACGCCGGAGGTACTGACCGCTGCCCTGCGGCGGGCCGGAGCCACCTTCCTGGAGGAATCGGATGCCGCCCCTTCCCCCGCCGGGGAAATCACCACGGCAGACCTCTACCGGCTGGGGCTGACCGGCGGGCCACAGAGCCGCGCCAGGCGGGCCGCCCTATACCGGGCGCTGGATCTGCCGGAGCATCTCAGCAGCGGCGGGCTGCTCCAGGTGCTGAACACCTTCTACACATTGGAGGAGGTGGAGGATGCGGTGGAAGGGCAGTGCGTCACGCCTTAGGTGCCCTTGGAACAATGACAGCTTTGCTGCTTTGCATGCTGTCACATTCTCACACGGGAAGGACGGAATCAACCATGAAAGGAAAAAATCCAATCCATATCCGCTCCTATGAACAGCCGGATTTTGAACGCCTGTGCCAGATTCATGACTTTGCCCGGAAAAACGAATTGGCTCTGGCCAAATTGACCGATGCGTTTGTCCCGCTCAACATCGCAGCAGAACGAGAGGGCTTGTTTGAATATCAGCTCTTTGTAGCAGAATATCAGGGTATTGTTGCAGGCTTTGTGGCCTTTACGGAGGACGAATTGGCATGGCTTTATGTGGATACAGCGCTCAGCCGCAGGGGGATCGGCAGTAGCTTGATGTCGTTCGCGCTAAACAGGATGGCATCGGACGCAAGCATTGAAGTGCTCTCCGGCAATCTGCCCGCCATTGCACTATATACCGGCTTCGGCTTTGAAATTTACCAGACGTTGACCGGTGTCATGCCCGGAAATGAGGCTTTTCACATCACGGTTCATGTGATGAGACGGTCACCATCACCGATGTGACAATGGCAGATATTCCCTTCGTCAACGAACGAAAAATGCCGTTTCCCTGCAATGCAGGGAAACGGCGTCTGCTTTTGTTGATGGGATGTTGTCAGTCCACGTCCGCCTCGGAAAGGCTCCCCGCCTCGTCCGGTAGCAGCTTCAGCGCCGCCGTGTAGGCGTACACCAGAGGCGCGTCGTGCTGGAAGAAGATGATGCCCGACTTCGGGGCGTGCAGCGTCTCCAGCAGCGTCCCGGTGCAGGGGTCGTAGATTTGGGCGCAGGGCTGCCCTGCCTCCACATGGCTGCCGGTGTCCACCAGGCTCCGATACAGGCCGGACACCTCCGGCCGGAGGGGGAACAGCGTCCACCGCTCGATGAGCCGGGCGGGGGCGCAGTCCTCCGCCGTACCCCGGAGGATGCCGTTTTTGACCATGAAGCGCTCCATGCTGCGTACCAGCAGACCGGCGCTGGCGACGTCGATGCGGTCGGTGGTGGTGGAGTACAGGCTGTAGGCGTCCGTCTCCCAAATCTGCCAGTTATAGTTTAAGGTGGTGGTGTCATAGGGCCGGGGGGTGCGCAGGACGATGTAGGGCAGGCCGAAGTCCCTGGCCTTGTCCAGATTTTCAAAGCCGGTGCGCATCATCCGCACATGGGGGGAGAAGGTGCCCGGCATATAGTAGGAGGCCAGCTGGATGCCGCTGCGGTACTGGCTCACCACCTGAAACACCCCCGCCGCAATGCGCTGGGTGGTCTCCCCCAGGTCGTAGCCGGGGAACATCCGGTTGATGTCGGTGTTGTCGGTGGCCCAGAACCGTTTGCCTACGTTCATGGAGCTGGGGTTCACAGAGGGGACGACCATGATTTCCACCCCGTCCGTCAGCTGCCCCTGTTCTTCCAGGGCTTTTAGCCGCTGCACCATCTGGGAGGCGATGTAGAGCTGCTGATACTCGTTGCCCCGCATACTGCCCACGATGCAGAGGGCTTTCTCCCCCTGGCCAAAGAGGTAGGCCTTCACCCGAAAGCTATCCCGATACAGGGAGGGGATGCTGTAAATCACACGCTCTCTCATCGCTTTTCCTCCCGTACCAGGATGCGCCCCATCAGCGAGCCCTCGTCCACCAGCGGATACTCCCGGATGGTGAAGAGCAGGCCGCTCTTGGTGGCGTTGACATACTCCTTCACCTCGCCCCGGAATGGGTCAAATATGTAGCCTACGGTCTCTCCCTTTTTCACCCAGGTACCGTGGGTCTTTGTTTTCAGAAACATACCGGAGGTGGGGGCGTTCAGGAAGGCCACCTCGTTAGGGTCGGAGGACACCAGCGGCTCCCGCACGTCGGGCACCGCTCCGTCCCACATTCCCAGAGTGTGCATCAGGTTCACCATGCCGTCGCAGAGCTGGCGGCCATACGCCTCCGTCAGCCGCATCCCCACCCCCATCTCCACCACCAGGCAGGGAATATCCCGGCTGTTCAGAGAATGGGCAAAGGTAGATTCCAGCACCGTGCTGGCCCCATGCACCCAGATAAAGTCCACATTGGCCTGCTTTGCCAGGGGCACCAGCCGGTCGGCGTGGAGCTCGTTGATGCGAATCTGGGGCAGCTCCGCCAGGTAGATGTTGCTGGCGTGGATGTCCAGCACCAGGTCGGCCCCCGTCATGTCCTCCATGATTTTGGTGGCCATGAACTCGGTCATATCCCCGGAGTCGCTGCCGGGGAAGGTGCGGTTCATGTCCAGGTCAAAGCCGGGGATGCCGCGGGTGATGGAGTCGATGCCCAGAGGGTTCATGGCGGGGTAGATGTCCACCGTGCCATGGAGGTGCTCCAGCCCCTCCCGGAGCAGCTTGCCCAGCAGGAAGCAGGCGTACTGGCCCTCCAGTTCATCCCCGTGGATACCGGTTACCACACACAGCCGCTTCCCGGCTCCGTGGGTGATGGAATTTTTGCGAATACGATACGTCTCATCCACCGGCAGGCGGATGGAGAGAATGTCTTGCAGCATAGGCCACAGCTCCTGTTCTGACCGGCGCAACGGTGCCGCAAAACAGGAACTGCGGCGTCCTTGCCCGTTTATTATTTTTGATTCATGCTATCAACGTAAGAGGCGGAACCTCCTTAGATAACGTTCGCTATAGAGAATTTGTCTGGCCTTCGCCGTCAAGCAGCATTTCCGCTACGCTCCCTACCCTTGCCAGGGCAACGGGGCTTACTTTTCTCGCTCCGCCGAGAAAAGTAACAAAAGAGGGCGGCTCAGGG
>JAJQEV010000025.1 GCA_021201475.1 Clostridiales bacterium | reverse complement strand
CCCACTGGCGGCTAGCGCCTTGTCCCTCAATCAGGTGGTCTATCCCGTTAGAGACGATGTGACTTCTCACTGGTGAGACTGCCGCCCATGGCGGCTGGGTAACATTCTGCTTTTCCTTTGGTCGTGCTAATCTGATTTTCAGTGCGGAAACGCATTTTTCCTTAGGAAAAACGAAGTTTAATCCTTAAATTGATGACATTGCCCTGAAAGGGTAGGGAGGCGCAACGCGCCGGAAATGCCGCTTGACGGCGGAGGGGTTTGCAGCCGCCCCTACAGAAATGTGAAGATTTAGACTTCACGTTCTAGTAGGTTGATGATGATTTAAGATGCCTGCTCCTCCGTCTCCTCCTGGGAGGCGAAGGTCCAGCCGGAGAACTGGTAAAACAGATTGTGCTGGGTGGGGGTCAGGCTGGTCAGCGTATTCCACTGATACAGGGCGGAGTAGCATTTAAAGCAGATGGGGATGAAGGGGGCCTGGTCGGCCAGTTCGATGTACAGCGCCTCCGCTGCCGCCTGACGGGCCTCCCCGCTGGATTTGCAGAAGGCGGCGTATAGGTCGGTCAGGTCGGAATTCGTGTAGCCCCGTGGGTTCTGCTCGCCGTCCTCCTCCAGGAAGGCGTCCAGGCCGAAGTCGGCGGTGAGTTGCACCTCGCCCAGGTACAGGTCGTAGTTGCCGTCGGTGACGGCGGCCTTGAAGTCGCTCCAGGACAGAGCCTCCACCGTCACGTCCATCCCCAGCGCCTCCAGCTCGTCCGCGATCTCCTGGGCGATAGACACCTTAAAGGAGGAGTCGGAGTTCACAATCAGCGTCAGCTCCGTGCCGGTGTAGCTGCCGTCCAGCAGCTCCGCCGCCTTTTCCCCGTCCTGGGAGAGGGTTTCCGCCAGCGCGGCATCGTAGTCCGCCGCGCTGGGGCTGATGGGCAGGCTGGTGGCCTCCCCGTGGCCGGACAGCATCTTGCTCACCAGGGTATCCCGGTCCAAGGCGTAGTAGATGGCGCTGCGCACCTTCTGAGTGGCGCAGGCCCCCTTCTTCGTGTTGCAGCCCAGGAAGAGCATGACGGTGGTGGCATAGTCCGCCACCTGGAAGTTGCCGTTGTAGCTCAATGCGGTGGTGCCGGTCAGGTCGGTGGTGACCAGGCTGACGGTCCCGCTGCCGAAGCCGTAGAGCAGCGCGTCGCTGTCCTCCGCCGCATAGAGGGGGATGGTCTCCAGCGGCAGGGTCTCCTCCCGCCACCAGTCGGTGTTCGCCTCCAGGTAGGAGGGCGTGTCCCCGTCGTAACGCAGGCGGTAGGCCCCGGTGCCGGTGGGCAGGTCATTCTTGCCAGTACCCTCCTTGACGATGGGGATGTCCAGCAGCCGGTCAAAGCTGGCGTTGGAGCCGTTCACCTTCAGCACTACCGTACTGCTGTCCTCCGCCTTGACGGACTTCACCCGGCTGAGGCGGGTGTAATAGATGCTGCCCTCGCTGCGGGCCTGATTCAGGGAGTAGACCACATCGTCCGCGTCCATCTTTGTGCCGTCCTTAAAGGTCACGTCGGTGCGCAGCTTGATGGTGACGGTGGTGACGGTGGAGTAGGTCTTTTTCTCCTCTTCCTCATCCTCGCCTTCGCCTTCCTCGCCGTCTCCGGTGTCGGAGGTGTCAGCGCCGTCCGCTTCCTCTTCACCTTCGGTGCCGGAGGCGTCAGCGTCCGCCTCGCCGTCCTCGTCCTCCTCCGCTTCGGCGGAGGACACCTTGCAGGTGACGCTGGTGGCCAGGCAGGGCTGTACGGTGAAGCTCTCGTCCAGCTCCACCAGCGGGTCGAACAGCAGGTTGATAATGGCCTGGTTGGCGGTATTGTCGCAGTAATAGGGGTTGAAGCTGAAGTCGGTGTAGCAGCCCAGGGTGAAGGGCTGCTCCTCCGGCTCGGCCTCCTCTTCGGACAGTTCCGCGTCCGGGTCGGCGGGCAGGTCGCCGCCGGAGGACGCGGACGCCTCCTCGGAGGCGGAGGACGCTGTCGCGGCCAGGCTGGCGCTGACGCTGCCCACGCAGCCCGTCAGCGCGGTGAGTATGGCCGTTGCCAGCAATAGAGATATAAAGTTTTGCAGTTTTTTCATCATCATAGACCTGTTTCGGGGTTCAGCTGAATCACAGCGGCCATAGACCCCCTGGCGGGGCCGGTGTGCCGATGAGACCAGTATAGCCCACGTTTGCAGCTGGTGCAATCGTCAGAAATCACGATATTTTCCGGGGGAACGCCCCCCTTTTCCGCCCAGCGGCGGTTGATTCCCTTCAAATCCACATGAAACCGCCCGTTGGGCAGGGGGTCGATAAAGTCTTCCGCCTCCGCCCCCAGGGCATCCCGCATGGCCTGGGGCACGTCGCCCCTGGTCTCGAAGCAGCAGCGGGAGATGCCGGGGCCGATGGCGCAGCGGACGTCCGCCGGGCGGCAGCCGTAGACCGACACCATCCGCTCCAGCGTCACCGCCACAATGCCCAGGGCGGTGCCACGCCACCCGGCGTGGCTGGCGGCGATCACCCGCCGCACCGGGTCGTAAAACAGCACCGGAATGCAGTCCGCGGTGAAGATCATCAGCGGCAGGCCGGGCACATCGGTCATCAGGCCGTCCGCCTCATAGTCCCGTTCCCGGTCAAGGCCCTTCCCTGCGTCCGCCGGGGTGCAGACGCGCACCTGGGCCTCGTGTACCTGATGGGAGAAGACCAGCCTCTCCGCGTCCGCCCCGCCGATGGCGGCGCAGAAGCGGCGGCAGTTCTCCCGCACCCGCTCCGGGTCGTCCCCCCGGCCGATGCCCAGGTTCAGGCTGCCCCAGGGGGCGGGGCTGACCCCGCCCAGCCGGGTGGAGAAGCCGTGGCAGGCCCCTTCGTCGGTGAAGCCCACGGCCTCCAGCCAGTCCAGCCCCTGGGCTGTCACATGATGGCGAAACTCCATAGACCCCTCAGCGGACGAAGTTGGTGTGGAAGGTCTGCTCCATCTCCGGCGCGGGGATGCCATTCTCCCGCCCCAGAGCGATGCATTTCAGCAGCCAGGCCATGTTGCGGCCAATGTTCCGCATGGTCTGAAGCCCCTCCTCGTCCTGGAGGACTTCTTCCGGTTGGTTGCCGTGTACCTCGTTCCAGTAGGTGGAGGAGACGATGGGCATTTGCTTGATGGTGAAGTATTTATTCAGCACGTCGAAGGAGGTCACTGTCCCCGCCCGCCGGGCCGAGGCCACCGCCGCCGCAGGCTTGTGGGCAAAGGCGTCCCCGCCCGCGTAGAAGCACCTGTCCAGCACGGACAAGATGCGCCCGGAGGGATGGGCGTAGTACACCGGCGTACCGAATACGAAGCCGTCGCACGCCCTGGCCTTGGCGATCAGCTCATTGACGCAGTCGCCTGCAAAAACGCAGCCCTGCCCTCCGTTCCGGCGGCAGCCGTTGCAGCCGATGCAGTCCCGCACCGGGGTGGTGGGGATGGTGTACAGTTCCCAGGCGATGCCCTCCTGCTCCAGCACCTTGCCGATTTCCATCAGGCCGGTGGCGGTGCAGCCCTCCGCCTTGGGGCTGCCGTTTATCATCAATACCTTCATGGGGAAACCTCCTTCGCCCCGGCGGGGCGTCTTTTCACGCCTCCCATTATAGCATAGGTGCGGTTTTCTTGACAACCCAAAAGGGGAAAATTGCACGTCGGCGAACCCCTGGAGGCGATTTTTTACAATCGGTCAAAAAATCCTTGTGGTACCTTGACAACCTGTTCTAACTGTCGTATAATTCCTAGGTACCGAGAAGATAGAAACCGAAAGGGAAACGAGGGATTTTTATGGAACAGGAATCAGGCGCCGCCCCCATCACCCAACGGGAGCAGCTCTACGAGCTGATGGAGTACGCCACGCGGTTTATCCATCACTATCTGGGCCGGGGGAAGGGCCAGGGCCGTATCCTCTACCTGCTGAACCGGAACGGGGCCATGACCCAGCAGGAATTGCAGGGTGTGCTGCACATCCAGTCCAGCTCCATCAGCGAGATATTGACCAAGCTGGAGACCGCCGGATTCATCACCCGCCAGCGGGACGAGGCGGACAAACGCCGGTGCATTGTCGCCATCACCCAGGCCGGAATCGCCGACCTGACGGAGCATGAGGCGGCCCGGCAGGAGCGGCGGGCCATGCTCTACGACTGCCTGACGCCAGAGGAAGAGGATGAACTTGTGCGCATCCTGACCAAGCTCCGGGCCAGATGGGACGCCCTGCCGCCCCGCCAGTCCCAGAGTCCACAGCCGGCAAAGCGAGAGGAGGAACCAACCCAATGAATCTGATTTTCCGCTATATGAAGAAACAGGGAAGGAACATCGGCGTCAGTATGACCCTGAAAACCCTGGCCACCCTGGGGGAGCTGATGATCCCCTACATCCTGGAGCATATCATTGATGTGGTGGTGCCCCAGGGGAAGGAATCCCTGGTGCTGCTCTGGGGCTGCTGCATGGTCGCGGCGGCGCTGCTGGTGCGGACCCTGAACGTGAGGGCTAACCGCACCGCTGTCTTTGTGGGGAAGGACTGCATTCGCTCCCTGCGCTACGACCTGTTTCAAAAGACCATCAACCTGTCCGGGGCCCAGTTCGACAGCTTCGGCCTGCCCTCCCTGACCTCCCGCATGACCTCGGACTCCTACAACGTCCAGGACTTCATGGTGTCCGTCCAGGCGCAGGGCATCCGTTCCCCTATGATGCTGCTGGGAGGCATCGTGGTGACGATGGTGATGGACCATGCCCTGTCCGGCATCCTGTGCATTATGGTGCCCATCCTGGGGGTGACGATCTTTTGCATCACCCGCTACGGCATCCCCCTTTATACGAAGGTGCAGACCAGCGTGGACAGAGTGGTGCAGGTGCTGCGGGAGAACATCACCGGCATCCGGGTGGTGAAGGCCCTGTCCAAGGAGGAGTATGAGCGCCAGCGCTTCCGCCAGGCCAACGAACAGCTCACGCATAACGACGTGCGGGCCAGCATCACCATGGCCACCCCCGGCCCAATCATGCAGATGGCGCTGAACATCGGCCTGACCCTGGTGGTCATTGTAGGGGCCTACCGGGTGAACAGCGGGGCCATCCAGCCCGGTGTGATTCTGGCCTTCCTGACCTACTTCAACATGATTTTACAGGGGGTCATGGGCCTGAACCGCATCTTTATGACCGCCTCCAAGGCCATTGCCTCCGCTGACCGTATCGACCTGATTCTACAGGCCGGGGACGACCAGCCGGTGCTGGAGGAGGCGGGCCGGATGATGGACACCGATGCCCACATCGTCTTTGACCATGTCAGCTTTGGCTACCACAAGACCGGGGAGCAGTGCCTCTCCGACATCAGCTTCACCCTCCGCCCCGGGGAGAGCCTGGGCATCATCGGGGCCACCGGCAGCGGCAAGACCACCATCGTCAACCTGCTGATGCGGTTCTACGACTGCGACCAGGGCGGCGTCTACATCCGGGGCAGGGACGTGCGCACCTATGACAAGGACACCCTCCGGGAGATGTTCGGTGTGGTGTTCCAGAACGACACCATCTTTAACGACACCCTCCGGGAGAACATCTCCTTTGGCCGCGGGCTGGAGGATGAGATGGTGCGCCAGGCGGCCCAGACCGCCAACATCGCGGACTTCATCGAGGGGCTGGAGCAGGGTTACCAGTACCGGGCGGACATCAAGGGCGCCAACCTCAGCGGCGGCCAGAAGCAGCGGATGCTGGTGGCCCGTGCGGTGGCCGACCATCCGGAGATCCTGGTGCTGGACGACTCCTCCAGCGCCCTGGACTACAAGACGGACGCCGCCCTCCGGAAGGCCATTCAGACCGGATACAGCAGTTCCACCCTGATTATGATTGCCCAGCGGGTCAGCTCCATTATGAACCTGGACCACATTCTGGTGCTGGAGGAAGGGAAAATGATCGGCTACGGCACCCATCAGGAGCTGCTGCAAACCTGCCCCGTCTATCTGGACATCTACCAGTCCCAGATGGGCGACATCGCGTAAGGAGGGATTTACTATGCCACCCAGAAACAAAGCACCCCAGGCGGCGGGAGACGCCATTCAGGGCCGCCGCCTGAAGAACAAGCGGGGCACCCTGCTCCGGCTGCTGAGCTATGCCGGGAACTATAAATTTTTGATGATTCTGGCCCTGACGCTGTGTCTGGTCAGCAATCTGCTGGCCCTGGCCGGGCCGATTCTGGCGGGCCGGGCCATCGCGGAGGCGGAGGCCGGTGTGGGCCAGGTGAACTTTGACAACGTGTTCCACTACGCCCGACTGATGCTGGTGTGCTACGTCTCCTCCTCCCTGCTGACCCTGGCCATCAACTACATTATGATGCACGTTGGCCGTTGGATCGGCCGGCAGATGCGCGGCGAGATTTTTGATAAGCTGATGCGCCTCCCCGTCCGGTACTTTGACCAGAACGCCGCCGGCGACATCATCAGCCACGTCTCCTACGACGTGGACGTGGCCTGCCTCAGCATTTCCACCGACATTGTACAGATCATGACCAGCGTGGTCACCATTGTCGGCTCCCTGGTGATGATGATTTACATCAGCCCCGTTCTGACCCTGACCATGGGAATCACCATCCCTCTGGCGGTGATTTACACCCAGCGGATGGGGAAAATCACCCGGCCCCTGTTCTCCAAGCGCTCCGCCGCCTACGGCAAGATGAACGGCTATGCGGAGGAGATTTTCTCCGGCCAGAAGACGGTGCTGGCCTACGCCCAGGAGGATACCTTCCTCCACAAGTTCAACGCCATCAACGAGGAGGCCGCCGACGCCTTCTACCATGCCAGCTATTACGGCATGACCATCGGCCCCACCGTCGGCTCCATCAACAACCTGGGGCTGGCCCTCATCGGCATCTTCGGCGGGGTGCTGTATTTGAACGGGATGGTGTCGCTGGAGCATATTTCCTCCTTTGTGCTGTACTCCCGGAAGTTCTCCAACCCCATCAATGAAATCGCCAACATCATCAACGAGATTTACTCCGCCCTCTCCGCCGCCGACCGGGTGTTCACCCTCCTGGATCAGCCGGAGGAGTCGGAGGACCGGCTGGGGGCCGCCGACCTGGAGGATGTGCGGGGGGATGTGGAGCTGCGGGACGTGTCCTTCGGCTACACCCCGGACAAGACCATCATTCACCACTTCGACCTCCAGGCGGACGCGGGCAAGCTGATTGCCATCGTCGGCCCCACCGGCGCGGGCAAGACCACCATCATCAACCTGCTGATGCGGTTCTACGACGTGGACGAGGGGGACATCCTGGTGGACGGCAGGGAGATTCTGGACGTGACCCGTCACAGCCTCCGCCGGGCCTATGCCATGGTGCTACAGGACACCTGGCTCTTCAACGGCACCATCTATGAGAATATCGCCTATGGCAAGGAGGGGGCCACCCGGGAGGAGGTCATCGCCGTGGCCAAGGCCGCTAACATCCATCACTACATCATGCAGCTCCCTGATGGCTACGACACCGTCATCGGTGAGGACGGCGGCAACATCTCCAAGGGGCAGAAGCAGCTGCTGACTATCGCCCGGGCCATGCTGTACGATGCGAAGATGCTGATCCTGGACGAGGCCACCTCCAACGTGGACACCAACACCGAGCGGCAGATTCAGGCTGCCATGCGGGATTTGATGAAGGACAAGACCTGCTTCGTCATCGCCCACCGGCTGTCCACCATCCAGAACGCTGACCGCATTCTGGTGGTGAACCAGGGCAACATCGTGGAGCAGGGCACCCACGCCCAGCTGATGGCACAGCGGGGGTTCTACTATAAGATGTACGCCTCGCAGTTTGAGTGATGGGGTTCCTGAGAGAAGGCATGGGAAAGGAACTGCGGTTTGCCGGACCGGCGAAAGCCGGTTCGGCTGCGCCTTCTCTCCGGCCTTCCGTGGGGAAGCCGGTCCGGCGCAGGAGATGCAGAACTGACAGCAGTCCCGCAAGGCGTTCAGCTCCTGTATGGGGCCCCTTTTTGCACAGGTTTCCCTGCCCTGCCATAAGCGACCCGGCCTGCTGTAAAATAAAAAAGATTATTTAGAGATTGACTTTTCCCGGCAAGTCGTGTATAATAAACTAAAATGGGAGGGAAGGAACCTTCCTGACAGAAAGGGATGGGGACAATGGCAAAGTCTGTAGAGCCGATTCGGCATACTCCGGAGGGGGCTTCTGCCGCTTTGCGGGAGGCCCCACGGCGCACCGACCCTGCATCATCTGCATAATAACCTGCAAAGGCGCAGGGAAGCCCTCTCCGGGTAGGCCAACGTCAACCGTTTGGTTTTACAAGGAGGTGCAGTATGGGCAACAAGAACAAGAACTCTACCGTTGAGGCGATCCTGCTCATCGTCTGTCTGGCAGGGTTGGCGGGCATTGTCTACGGCATTTTCTCCTTCGTGAGATGGTGCGTGGAGATGCTACATCAGTTTTACCTCTCCATCGGCGGCGCGCTGGGCCTGGCGCGGCCGGCGGCGCTCCTGCTGGCCGTTTGCCTGGCAGTGCTGGCCTGGGTCATCTGTGAACAGTGGGCGGCCAGGATCTTCACCGCTCTGGCCTGTGGTACGGCGACGGCAGGCATCGCGGCCTGGTTCGTGAGCAGTATCTCGCTGCTGCCCCATTTCTTCTTCCTGGGCATCGCCCTCTACTGCGGAAGCACCGTGCTTCTGCTTGCCTGGGAACAGTGCCGCATCAATTTCACCGAAATATGGGAGGAAATCAAAGCGAAACTGGAGGAAATCAAAGCAAAACGATGAACAGAACTGATCTACGTCTTGGCCAAACGCCTTCCTGACTGCCCACAGGCCGCAGTCGGGAGGGCGTTTTTGCGCCCTCCTCGCCGGAGCGTAAAACCGGCCTGTTCAGGGGGAGCGGGTAAAACAATCCGCCGTTCCGGTAAAAACTTGTGACTGCCAGATTGCTGTTAGAATTAGCCAAAAAAGAAAAAAGATATTGAATATGCTCTGAAAAACCGTGAAATCAAACAAAGCCTGATTGACATTTTCCTCCGTTGTGTTACAATAAGGCCGTAGACAGCGCCGCGCCAATGGCGGCGCTTTTCCCGTATCACAGGCATCCTAAAGCCTGCTGTTACCTGAAACGATTCACTTTTAACTTAAATTATACGAGGAGGAAACTGTGATGAATGCTACCAATATCCCCCAGGTCAGGCTGGGCATCATCGCCGTCAGCCGTGACTGCTTCCCCATCGCCCTGTCCACCCGGCGGCGGAAGAACATCGTGGCCGCCTACGGCGAGGGCCTCTACGAGTGTCCCATCACCGTGGAAAACGAGCTGGATATGCTGAAGGCCGTGGCAGACGTGCAGGCGGCGGGCTGCAACGCCCTGGTGGTCTTTTTGGGCAACTTCGGCCCGGAGACCCCGGAGACGGAAATTGCCCAGCACTTTGACGGCCCCTGTATGTTCGTGGCCGCCGCCGAGGGCGACGGCGACATGATCAACGGCCGGGGCGACGCCTACTGCGGTATGCTGAACTGCTCCTACAACCTGGGGATGCGCCACCTGAAGGGCTACATCCCGGAGTATCCCGTGGGGACTGCGGCGGAGCTGGCGGAGAAGATGCACGAGTTCGTCCCCATCGCCCGCACCATCATCGGCCTGAAAAACCTGAAAATCATCACCTTCGGCCCCCGTCCTCAGGACTTCTTCGCCTGCAACGCCCCCATCAAGGGCCTGTATGAACTGGGCGTGGAAATCGAGGAGAACAGCGAACTTGACCTGCTGGTGTCCTACAAGGAGCACGCCGGGGACGAACGCATCCCCGCCGTCTGCGCCGATATGTCCGCCGAGATGGGCGAGGGCAGCTACTACCCCGAGCTGAACGAGAGGATGGCCCAGTTTGAGCTGACCCTGCTGGACTGGGCGGAGGCCCACAAGGGCAGCAAGAAGTATGTGGCCTTTGCGGACAAGTGCTGGCCCGCCTTCCCCAGCCAGTTCGGGTTTGAGCCCTGCTACGTCAACTCCCGCCTGGCCAGCCGGGGCATCCCCGTCTCCTGCGAGGTGGATATTTACGGCGCTTTGTCCGAGTACATCGGTATGTGCGTCTCCGGCGACACCGTCACCCTGCTGGACATCAACAACTCCGTCCCTCAGTACATCTACGATGAGGACATCAAGGGCAAGTATGACTACAAGCTGACCGACACCTTCATGGGCTTCCACTGCGGCAACACCCCGGAGTGCAAGCTGTGCTCCAGCCGGGCCGTGAAGTATCAGCTGATTCAGCACCGCCTGCTGGAGCCCCAGGGCAGCGAGCCGGACTTCACCCGCGGCACCCTGGAGGGCGACATCGCCGCCAGCCCCGTCACCTTCTACCGCCTCCAGTGCGACAGCGAGGGCGTGCTCCGCAGCTACATCGCCCAGGGCGAGATCCTGGACGTGCCCACCCGCTCCTTCGGCGGCATCGGCATCTTCGCCATCCCGGAGATGGGGAGGTTCTACCGCCATGTGCTGGTGCAGAAGCGGTTCCCCCACCACGGGGCGGTGGCCTTTGACCATGTGGGCAGGCTGCTGTTCGAGGTGTTCAAGCTCCTGGGCGTGGAGGACATCTCGTATAACCAGCCCGGGAGCCTGCCCTATCCCACGGAGAATCCGTTTGCGTAAACCGTCTGTGACCTGACAGAAGAACGCCCTCCCTTCCGCAGCTCTGCGGCGGGGAGGGTGGTTTGCCCCTGCTGGAAGCACTGCCGATGGGGGCCGCGCCGACACCTCCGGCCCCTGCCCTGCATAACCTGAACCGGGGGGATTTCCTCTGCGTCAAAAATTTGCAAACCATTCCCCGGAAGCCGTTGACAGAAGGGGGAAAAAATGCTACCATATAGGACGAACTGAACAAAAAGTGCGATGACCGGGAAGAGTAACGCCGGCCAGCGTCAGACAGAGAGGGGCGGCCGTCGGCTGCAAACCGCCCCCTGACGCGGCGGAGTGAAGTGCGCCCGTGAGCGCGGGAGCAATGTCCCCGGCTGGACGCCGATACCCGTCCGGAAAGTGATAAAACGGAGTGGAACCGCGCCGCCGCGCCTCCTGCAGAGATGCAGGGGGCTTTTTTTGCGGCGGGCCATCCTTCGCGTATGCGTCACAGAAATCGGGCCGGGCGGACCGCCCCGCCCAGACAGGAAATAAGGAGCTGTCATGTTCAAGTATCTATCGGAATTGCTGGGGGCGTATCAGGCCAGGGACCCGGCGGCCAGAAGCAAGCTGGAGATCTTCCTGCTCTACCCCGGCGTACACGCTACCCTTTACCATAAGCTGAGCCACTTTCTCTTCCGGCACAGGCTGTTCTTCCTGGCCAGGCTCGTCTCCCAGTGGGCCAGATTCTGGACGGGGATTGAGATTCACCCCGGGGCCACCATCGGCCGCCGCTTCGTCATTGACCACGGCATGGGCATCGTCATCGGTGAGACGGCGGAGGTGGGGGACGATGTGCTGATCTACCAGGGTGTCACCCTGGGGGGCACCGGCAAGGACACCGGTAAGCGTCACCCCACCGTGGGCAACAACGTGATGATCGGCTCCGGCGCCAAGGTGCTGGGCCCCTTCAAAATCGGGGACGGGGCCCGCATCGCCGCCAACGCCGTGGTGCTGCAGGAGGTGCCGCCTCAGGCTACCGCCGTGGGCATCCCCGCCCGCATCGCCCGTATCGCCGGGCAGAAGGTGAACTATGCCGACGAGGTAGACCAAATCAGCGTGGTAGACCCCAGAGACAAAACCATCCAGCAGTTGGAGGAACGGCTCAGCGCCCTGGAGCGCCGGGCCTCCGAGGTGGATGGGGAGTGGGAGCGGTGAACTTCGCCGCCGCTCTCCCCCTCATCCAGTAGTAGTGTGTGAAAACTAAAACTTTATTTTGCTCAACCATTACAAAATACCAACGGAACAGATTGAGGCATCACCCCTCAGTCAGCTTTGCTGACAGCTCCGCCGTCAAGCGGCATTTTCGCTGCGCTCCCTACCCTTTCAGGGCAATGTCATAAATTTAAGGATTTTTCCTTAGAGAAAGATTGATAAAGGAAATCAGTTCTTGCCCTCCGGGCGGGCCCCATTTCTTGCTCCGCCAAGAAATGGGGGAAAGAAGG
>JAJQEV010000057.1 GCA_021201475.1 Clostridiales bacterium | reverse complement strand
CGCGCCGACGGAGGAGCCCCCCAAGGCGGAGGACGCAGCCCCCCAGACGGAGGATGTCCCCCAGGCAGAGGAAGCAGCCCCGGCAGAGGAGCCTGCCCCCGCCGCTGAGGGTGCAGAGAAGGCGGAGCGCCCCGTCCAGAAGAAGCAGCGCAGAGAGCGCAAAAAGCCCGCTAATCGGGAGCCGGCCCCCGCCAGGCCCTCTGTGAAGGAAGCGCCCGCCGTCCCCGCTGCAGAACCGGTGTTCTCCGCCCCTGCCGAGGACGACGAGGTCGCCCAGCGCATCACCCAGTTCCTGACCGGCCTGATGGCCCAGCTGGAGGTGGAGGCTACCCCCGCCATCCAGGTGTCCGACACCGGCGTGTACAGCGTGGAACTGGTGGGGGAGAGCCTGGGCGCTCTGATCGGTCGCCGGGGGGAGACCCTGGACGCCATCCAGCAGCTGACCAACTACTCCATCAACCGGGGCCAGACCAAGCGGGTGCGCATCCATCTGGATGCGGAGGGCTACCGGGCCAAGCGGGAGGAGAGCCTCCAGCGTCTGGCCCAAAAGACGGCCAACAAGGCCATCAAGTACCGCCGGAACATGATGCTGGAGCCCATGAACGCCTACGAGCGCCACGTCATCCACGCCGCCCTTCAGGATTACGACCCCTGCATCAGCACCTACTCCACCGGCACCGAGCCCAACCGCCGGCTGGTGGTGGCCTATAACCGGAACGGCCGGTAAGCGGCGAGATTCCGAACTGTAAGACGACACGGAGCTGTCACAGGTTTGCAAACCTGTGACAGCTCCTGTTTTTTGCACCCTTTGAACCGTGGGTTCTTCGGCAGCCCCCGGATTCATTCCGTCAGCGCTTTCAGCCGCACCACCGCCACAGTGCAGTCGTCCGTCGTCCTCGTCCGGGGGTTTTTCAGGATGTCCTCCGCCAGCTGACGGGGGCTGTCCCCCTCCCAGCGCTCCATCAGAGTGCGGAGCCACAGGTCTCCCGTGCCGTCGGTGACGCCGTCGCTGAGGAGGAGGGCGCAGTCCCCGCCAAATAGCCGGAAGTGGGTCACGTCCGGGCGGTTCTCCCCCTCCAGCTCCAGCCCGGCGGGGAGGGCTGCGCCGGATACCCGGCTGACGCTGCCCCGCCGCCGCAGGTAGCTGGGGGCGCCTCCCAGCTTGTATAACTCCCCCGCCCCGGTAAACAGGTCGATATGGAGCAGGTCCACCGTGGTAAAGCCGCCGTCAATCTCCCCCCGGAGAGACAGGGCGCCAGTCAGGGTGGTTAATGCGGCCTCCGGCTCCACTCCGGCGTGAATGAAGTCCTCCACCAGATGCAGCACCAGGCTGCTCTCCCGGCTGGCGGCCTCGCCGCTGCCCATGCCGTCGCATACCGTCATCCACAGGTTCCCCTGCTCATCCTTGAACCAGCTGCCGCTGTCGCCGGAGATGGCCTGCCCCTCCTTCTTCCGCACCGCCACCCCCACGGTGGCGGCCAGGGGCGGCGTTTGGCGGAAGGTCAGGCGGACGCCGCTGCGCACCGGCGTGGATTCCCACAGCTCCACCGGCACCCCCAGGGCGGAGCGCAGTTCCCGGAGGCCTTCCTGAGTTTTCAACGCCTCCATCTTCCGCCCGGTGACGGTCAGCACCCGCCGGCCCCGGCCGTCCAGCCATAGCCCAGCCTCTCCCCGGACGCCCAGCCGATCCAGCGCCCGGTCTGCGGCGGCGGAGCCGGTACACTCGAACCGCAGCTCCTCGTCCAGCTCTGCGGCGGCGTCCTCCAGCAGTCGGGCCAGCTGGGCATACTGGCGGCAAACGGCAGTGCGGCTCTCCCTGAGCCGCATCCGGTACTGCCGCCGGGTCCAGAAGGCGAACAGCTCCTCATTGGCGGCGGTGCGGAAGGCGTCAAACCGGAGGCACTTGCGCCGGAACCGCTCCGGGTAGTCCCTGGCCTCGCCGCTGCCGCGCTCCTGCATGGCCTTCAGGGCGGCGGAGAGGTCGTCGTAGGTATCGTGATGGTCCCACTTCCAGCAGGAGCCCTCCAGCGCGCACCCCTTGCACACCCGACGGGCGGTGCGGTCGAAGATCACCGAGGTACTCTCCCCGGTGGGATGCTCCGCCATGCTCTCCCGCAGCCGCTGGTACAGGGTGCGGAAGGCGGTGGCCTGCTCCCCCAGGCGGTAGCGGGCAGTCTCCTGGGCCCGCTCCGGCGTCTCCGGCTGCTGCACCGACAGGGCAGACGCCGTGCCGTCCATCCGGCCTGTGCTGACCCGGTCCGCCAGCCGCAGCACCGATTCCGGCAGCATCAGACACAGTACTGCTCCCGCCGTCAGGGCCAGGGCCTCGCTGACCCCGCCCCCCAGCCAGACCAGGGCGGATAGACCTCCGCACAGGCCGAAGGCCACCTGCCACAGCCGCCCATGGGGGATATCGTCGCTGCCCGCCAGCATACCGGCAAAGGCCAGCGCGCCGGCCAACGCGCCGCTGCCCGCGCCGGCAGCCGCCAGCACCAGGCCGGTGCCTGCGCCGCAGACCGCCCCCACACCGCTGCCCGCCCGGGCCGCGGTCAGCACCAGCGCCGCACCCAGCACGGCTCCCAGCGTCCCCACGCCGGGGACGGGGACAGGGGCCAGGGCGCAGAGCAGCGTCACCGCCAGGTACAGCATGGCCCCCCGCCGCTCCCGGCTGCTGCGGCTGGTCAGGTTCTGGTAGAACCGGCAGGACACCCCCGCCAGCAGCGTCTCCGAGGCAAAGTACAGCGCCCCCTCCGCCGTCCAGGCGCTGGCCGACAGGTAGACGAAGCCGGTCAGCCCAGTGGCGATGGCGGCTCCGACGCTCATCAGCCAGCCGGAGCGGTACACCGGCAAATCCGCAAAGGCGAAGGCCACCGCAAAGGCCAGCAGCGCCGTGGCGATGTACCGCAGGCTGCCGGACAGCCCCAGCCCTGTCAGGTAGCCCAGCCCCGCCCCCACCAGGGCGGCCAGCCCGTTCAGGCCGGGGCCGGAGGCCGCCACGAAGCCCAGGGCAAAGGGGGAATAGCTCCCCAGCACCAAGCTGCGGCTAAGCCAGAAGCCCCCTGCCAGCCGGAGGGGCAGCGCCATCCAGGGCCTCCACACCGGTTTCCTCCGCTTGCGGGCAGGCGCAGCCGGCTTCGCCTGCCGTTTTTCCCTTGTAAACATTCCCATCGGCTCCTTTTGCCCCGCGCCTGCGGCGGACAGGGGCAAGCTGTCCTCCTTATTATAGGCGTGCGGCAACACGGAACCTGTCGGGAAATGGGCGGAGGCCGCCTGCTTCAGAAGTTCCCCATACCCCCTCGCGGGGCGAAAAGCCGTGCAGAGGGAGATGGCACACCGGGCCGGAATGGGACGCCGGGCTTTTCCCTGTGGTCGGATAAGGGTCTTGCCCTCCTTGACAGTATATAGTATAATAAACCAAAAAGGACAAAGGAAGAAGGCCACCCATGATTTACCTGGATAATGCCGCCACCACCCCGGTGTCCCCCGCCGCGGCGGAGGCGGCCCGGGACGCCATGCTGTCCGGCTGGGGCAACCCCTCCGCCCGCTATCCGGCGGGCAAGGCCGCCCGGGACCGGCTGCTGGCGGACCGCAACGTGATTGCCGCCGCCCTGGGCTGCAAGCCCACCCGGGCCATCCAGACCGCGCTGCCGGAACTGCTCTTCACCTCCTGCGGCAGTGAGAGCGACAATTGGGCTCTCCGGGCCGGAGCGGAGCATGGCAGGCGCCGGGGGAAGCACATTATCACCACTGCCATCGAGCACGCCGCCGTGCTGGAGACCTGCAAGGCCCTGGAGGGGGAGGGATATGAAGTCACCTACCTCCCCCCCAACCGGGAGGGCAGCATCAACCCGGCGGACTTCGCCGCCGCCCTCCGGCCGGACACGATACTGGCCAGCATGATGCTGGTGAACAACGAACTGGGGACGGTACTGCCCGTGAAGGACTGCGCCAGGCTGCTGAAACAGGCCAACCCCCAGGCCCTGTTCCACACCGATGCGGTGCAGGCGTTCCTGAAAATCCCCTTCACCCCCAAGGCCCTGGGGGTGGATATGGTCAGCCTCAGCGGCCACAAGGTACACGCCCCCAAGGGCATTGGCGCGCTGTACATCCGGGAAGGGCTGCGCCTCCGCCCCCTGATTTACGGCGGCGGGCAGGAGGGCGGTCTCCGCTCCGGCACCGAGGCCACCGCCCAAATCGCCGCCTTTGCCGCCGCCGTCGGCCAGCAAAAATGCACATTTGCACAGGATACTGCACAAATGGAGGCGGTCAAGGCCCACCTTCTGGCCCGTCTGGCGGCGGAACTGCCGGAGGTGACGCCCATCGTGGTGGGGGAGGCCCCTCACATTTTGGCCCTGACTATGGCGGGGTACAAGAGCGAGCCCCTGGTGCAGGAGCTGGGGGACAAGGGCATCTGCGTCAGCGCAGGCTCCGCCTGTCACCGGGGGAAGCCCAGCCACGTATACGCCGCCCTGCCGCTGAGCAAGGCGCAGCGCGACGGTGTTTTTCGGGTGTCCTTCTCCGGCCAGACCAAGGCGGAGGATGTGGACGCCCTGGTGGACGCCCTGAAGGTGATTCGGGACACCCGCTTCAAATCCATGTCCTGAGGAGGGAATTGTAATGGCAGAATTTTCCTTTGCGCAGTATCAGGAGAGCGCGGACTACCTTTCCGCCCGGCTGGGAGGCTTCCGCCCGGAGGTGCTGCTGATTCTGGGCTCCGGCCTGGGGTACCTGGCCGACCAGGTGGAGGACCCGCTGGCGGTGCCTTATGAGGACATTCCCCACTTTGCACGCTCCACCGCCCCCGGCCATGCGGGCCGCTTCGTCTTTGGCCTCCTGCGGGGCAGGCGGGTGGCAGTCATGCAGGGCCGGTTCCACTACTATGAGGGCTACAACTTCCCCCAGGTCACTTACCCTGTCCGGGTGCTGCGGCTGCTGGGGGCAGAGACGATGATTGTCACCAACGCGGCAGGCTGCGTCAATACAGCCTGGCCTGCCGGAACGCTGATGGTGATGGACGACCACATCAAGCTGGCCCTGGATTCGCCCCTCCGGGGGGAGAATCTGCCTCAGTTCGGCCCCCGCTTCCCGGACAGCGGTCAGGTCTACACCCCCGCCCTCCGCGCCCTGGCAGGGCAGGTAGCGGCGAAGCAGGGCATCCCTGTGGAGCATGGGGTGTACCTCTTTATGCCCGGCCCTCAGTACGAGACCCCGGCGGAAATCCGGGCCGCCCGGCTGCTGGGGGCGGACGCGGTGGGGATGTCCACTGTGCCGGAGGCCGTGGTGGCCAGCCATGCCGGAATGGGGGTGCTGGGTATCTCCCTGCTGACCAACATGGCGGCGGGGATTCTGGACACCCCCCTCAGCGAGGAGGAGGTGCTGACCGCCGCCGAGGCGGGGCGGGAGAAGTTCTCCGCCCTGGTGCTGGGGTGTTTGGAACGGATGGAATAAGCCGGAGCAGCGGGCCCTGGATAAGATTCCTGGCGGGAAGGCGGTTCTTGCCCTCCCTGCGGGGCCTGTGTTTCCCGGAAAACGCGGAAGAAGGCGGGTTCAGCGGGCCCTCCGGGCCTCGCTGCCCTTTCAGGCGTTCCCTCTATGCCGTTATCGGCACGCGCCTTGCTCCGCAATCGAGCGTTCCATCAGGCATCAGACGATGCGGCTTACTGCGCATCAGCGCTGCCGCCTGCGGTGGCTGAATACGATTGCCACCCGTTCCGCCGAAAACGGAACGGATGGCAATTTTGTTGTCATCCGGTCTTGGAACGCTGATTTTCTATTTGCAGGCAGTTTGCCGCCCCTCCTTCCCCGGGAACCCTGCCCTGCACAAAATTCCGCTTGTGCTTTTCCCGTTCAGGGGGTATACTGGTAGGTAACTTGGTGTAGTTTACCCTTATGCTCAGAGAGAAGAAGGAGAGTTCAGTTGATTTTGCGTGTTTTAGCGGTGGGCGACGTCTGCTCGGAATCCGGCCTGTCCTACCTGGCCCGCGCCCTGCGGGGGGTGAAGCGTCGGGAGGGCGTTGACTTTGTGGTAGTCAACGGAGAAAACGTGTCCGGCGTGGGGCTGACCCCGGTTCAGGCCAGGGCGCTGCTGGACGCCGGGGCGGACGTGGTGACCCTGGGGAACCACACCTGGTCGAAACTCCAAATCACCCGCTTTTTGGACGATAACCCCTACATCCTCCGCCCCGCCAACTACCCCGCCCGGCTGCCCGGCCGGGGCTATGGAGTGTTTCCCGGCCCCATGGGGCTGCGCATCGGAGTGATGAACCTGCTGGGCCGGGTGGAGATGGACCCCAATGTGGACAACCCCTTCACCACTGCCGACCGGATTTTGGAGGAGATGGAGGCCGACGTGGTGCTGGTGGACTTCCACGCCGAGGCCACCAGTGAGAAACTGGCCCTGGGCTGGCATCTGGACGGACGGGTCAGCGCCGTCTGGGGCACCCACACTCATGTGCCCACGGCAGACTGCAAGGTGCTGCCCAAGGGCACCGGCCACGTCACCGACCTGGGCATGACCGGCCCGGTGCAGTCCATCCTGGGGGTGAAGCCGGAGATTTCGGTGAACAAGTTCCTGGGAGGCCTGCCCCGCCGGTACGAGTCGGCAGACGGCCCATGCAAGATGGACTGCGTGCTGTTCACCATTGACACAGAGACCAGGGCCTGTACCCAGGTGCGCAGGCTGGATCAGACAGAACAGGAGGCAACCCCTTGAGGCAGAAGCACAATGCGGCGCAGTCCGCCGAGGATACGGAACTGGAAACGGAAAAGGCGGAGGAACGGGCGGCATCCGACCGGGACTTCTTTGACTGGATGCAGACGCTGACGGCGGTGCTGGTGGTCGTGGTGCTGGTGTTTACCTTCTTCTTTATGGTCATCAGCGTGTCCGGCAGCAGTATGTATCCCACCCTCCACGATGGGGACATCATGCTGGTGCAGCGCATCGCCTACACCCCCCAGGCCGGAGACATCGTGGTGCTGCGGAAGGAGAGCTTCTACGATGAGGCCATCGTCAAGCGATGCATCGCCGTAGCCGGCCAGGAGGTGGAGATCGACTATGAGGAAAACCAGGTCTACATCGACGGCGTGGCCCTGGAGGAGGACTATCTGAACTTCACCAACGAAGGGCTGGGGGACCAGTACGGGGACGACTATATGGTGGAAAAGAACTCCATGGTCTACTCGGACTTTATCGTGCCGGAGGGCTGCATCTTCGTCATGGGGGACAACCGCAACGGCTCCAGCGACTCCCGCACGGCGGAGCTGGGCATGGTGGACACCCGATACGTCATCGGCAAGGTGCTGGCGGTGTTCTTCCCCTTTGACCGGGCGCAACTGTTTTCGTAGGGGGCAGACAATGACAGAGTATGTGGATTTGTATGACCTGAATCACCAGGCTACCGGCCGCATGATGGAGCGGGGCGGGGAAGTGCCCCGGGACTGCTGCACCATGGTAGTATCCTTCTGGGTGCGGGACGGCGCGGGGCGGCTGCTCCTGGAGCAGCGCAGCCCGGAAAAGCGCTGGTTCCCCGGCTGGTGGGAGTGCGGCGGCGGCTGCGTCCGGGCCGGGGAGACCGGCTTTGACGCGGCACAGCGGGAGGTCCGGGAGGAACTGGGCCTGACCGCGCCGGACAGCCGCTGGCGGCTGCTGGGCGAGCTGGAGAATGTGGAGGTGCTGGAGGGCCGGTACTTTCACCACTGGAACCTGGCCTACCTGGTGGAGGCGGACGGGGCGCCGGTTTTGCAGCGGGAGGAGGTGTCCGCTGTCCGCTGGTTCACAGCCCTGGAGCTGGACGCCTTCCTGACGGAGGACGCGCCGGTGACGAAGTATACCCGTCGGCTGTATCGGGCGTATCGGGCGCGGCTCTGGCAGCCCATGGTCACCGGGCAGAAGCGGCCCAAATAGGCGCCGCCGGCGGCTTAAGAAGGAAACGCCCCCGAAGCGGATACCGTCGGGGGCAAAGGAGTTCCCCCCGGCAAAGGAGACCTTCACCGGGGGGAGGGAGAGAAAGAGAAGAAAAAGAGAGTAGAGCTTTTTTGCTCTGCATAACGCAGTATAGCAGACAGGCAGAGCAAAATGTTGGATAAATTTCAAAGTTTTTTTGAACAATCTGTGACAGCCGCCCGGTCGGGGCGGCTGTCCTCTTTTTGCCTGCCGGAGAGCGGCCCGGGGCTCAGCCGAGGCCGCTTTGACGGCTCCGCCCAGCCCTGCGGTAACAGGCGACGGCGGAGATCAGCGCCGCAATCACCACCCCATGGGCAGCCACCATCCCGACGACGACCTGCGCCCCCTGGGGGCCGACCATGATTCCCCAGCTGCGCAACATCAGGGCAAACACCACATCCCACACCGCCAGCACGGCCAGCGCCACAACGGCGGCAATCAGGAAGCCTCTGGCGTTCTTCCCCTCCCGCTGGCGGGCAGCCTCGTAGGGGGAGCCCAGCTTGTGAAGGGTCAGCGTCTCCGCCTGTTCCGGGTCATGGTCAGCGCAGAGGGCGGTGTAGCGCTGATACGCCCGCAGGGACACCTCCCGCCGCACCTGGTACTGCTCCTCCTCCGCCGCCCGGGAGGCCGCCTGGTCGCACCACTGCTGCAAGGCGGAGGGCAGCTTTTCGTATTCCATCATGGCTTGCGTTCCTCCTTTGCTGGCGGTACGTTTCCTGTACGTTCCGTTCTGCGGTTTTACGCGCCCCAGCGGCTGCCCTCCCATCCGTGACCGCTGGGGCGGCGGGATGGTTCCGTCTTATGCGGCATCTGTTGGGGCCATCGGGGGACGCTTCCCCCGGTTGCGCTGGACGACGGCGCTGGCCGCCAGTATCACCACCAGCACGATGGTCGCCACGTTGGTGGCAGCCAGCTCACCGGCCAGCTTCGCCCCGCCGGCGCTGGTGAGATTCAGCCAGGCGCTGGGCACCAGGGCTGTGGCCGCCACCACGTCCACCACCACCAGTATCACCGCCGCCACAATGGCGGCAATCAGGAACACCCTGGCCCGCTTCCTAGCCCGCCGGGTGGCGAAGTCATAGGGGGCGACCAGCCGGTTGAGGGCCGTGACCTCCGCCAGCTTCGGGTCATGGTCGGCGCAGAGCGCGGTGTAGCACCGGTACGCCTGCTGGGCGGCCTTCTGCTGTACCAGATACCGGTCATCCTCCGCCGCACCGGAGGCGGCCCGGTCGCACCACTGACGCAGGGCAGTGGGCAGCGCTTCATAGGTCTTTTCATATTCCATATATTCCATCATGGCTTGTTGCCTCCTTTCACAGAATCGCATTTTCAAATGTTCCTTCGTTTCTGTTGGTTTACATGACCCAGCGGTCACGGATGGCGGATGGAGGGCGGCCGCTGGGCCGGTGAACACGGTTGCTTTACTGGGTTACTTCTTCGGCAGAGGATTCTACCGTGACCAGGGGAGGATCCTTCACCTCGGCCACGCTCTGGATACCGGCGGCCAGCCCGGCCAGCCCCTGAATCTCGGAGGGGATGATGATCTTGGTGGCCTTGCCGTCAGCGGCGGCCTGGAAAGCCTCCAGCGCCTTCAGCTTCACCACCGGGTCGGTGGGGGCGGCCTCGTTCAGCATTTTCAGGGCGTCCGCCTGGGCCTGCTGCACCTTCAGGATGGCCTGGGCCTGGGCCTCGGCCTCCAGCAGTTTGGCCTCCTTGGCGGCCTCTGCCCGGAGCACCAGGGACTGCTTCTCGCCCTCGGCCACCAGGATTTGGGACTGCTTCTGGCCTTCGGCCTGCAAAATCTTTTCCCGGCGCTCCCGCTCGGCCTTCATCTGCTTCTCCATGGCATTCTGAATCTCCTTGGGGGGCAGGATGTTCTTCAGTTCCACTCGGTTGATTTTGATGCCCCAGGGGTCGGTGGCCTCGTCCAGGATGACCCGCATCTTGGAGTTGATGATGTCCCGGCTGGTCAGGGATTCGTCCAGCGTCAGGTCGCCGATGATGTTCCGCAGGGTGGTGGCGGTCAGGTTCTCAATGGCCAGCATGGGCTGCTCCACGCCGTAGGTGTACAACTTGGGGTCGGTGATCTGGAAGTAGAGGACGGTGTCGATTTGGATGGTGACATTGTCCTTGGTGATGACGGGCTGGGGCGGGAAGTCGGAGATTTGCTCCTTCAGGGAGACGATTTTCGCCACACGCTCCAGGAAGGGAATGGTAAAGTGAATGCCCACGCCCCACACCGTGTAGAACGCGCCCAGGCGCTCAATGACGTAGGCCCGGGACTGGCGCACCACCCGGATGTTGGCAGCCACAAACGCGATGATTAAAACAACCAAAATAATACCAATGATGAGTCCCATATAGAATGCTCCTTTCTGTCTTTACCGTTCGTCAGCCGATTCCTTGGGCTGGACGAATACTTTGACGCCCTCGATGCGGAGGACTGTGATGATGGTGCCGGCGGAAATTGTCTGACCGGACTGGCTGCGGGCGCTCCAAACCTGGCCGCGCACCTTGACCTGGCCCCTGGCAAAGAGGTTGTCGATCTCCTCCAGCACTACGCCGTCCGCCCCGACCACCAGGTCCAGGTTGGTATGCTTCATGTCCTTCTCGGAAAAGTATCGATTCATCAGAGGACGAAGGAGCAGCAGCGTCACGATGCTGACCAGCAGGAATACGCTGATTTCCGCCCAGATATTCTCAATGAACAGGGACATCAGCAAGGCGCACAAAGAACCCAGAGCGAACCACAGGGACACCAGCCCCACCGTCATCGCCTCCGCCGCGGAAAATGCCACCAGCAGCACCAGCCAGATGACCATATCAATAGGATGATTGACCATTTCCGTTTCCTCCTTTCTGTGAGTTTGAGCCTGCCTCCTGTTACTACTATGATTCTATCACAGTTCTATGCAAATGTCGAATGAAAATACGATGATAATTTCCGGTAAGTTTTTTCATCAAATTTTCATCAAATTTTCATTTTTCGCCCTCCAGAAGGGGAAGCACCATAGTGAACCGGCTGCCCTGCCCCGGGGCGGAGGACAGGAGGATGTCCCCGCCGTGGCGGCGGGCGATCCACCGGGCGATGGGGAGACCCAGGCCGGTGCCGCCGGTGGCCCGGCTGCGGCTCTGCTCTGACCGGTAGAACCGCTCAAAAACCCGCTCCTGCTCCGCAGGGGGGATGCCGGGGCCGGTGTCGGTGACGCTGAGGAGGGCACGGCCCTCCACGCCGGCCAGGCTCAGGGTAACGGTGCCGTCCGGGGGCGTGTACTTGCAGGCGTTGTCCATCAGGATACGCACCGCCTGGCGAATCAGCCCCACGTCCGCCAGGACGTACACCTGGGGCTCCAGGTCGCTGTGCAGAGTCTGGCTCGGCTTCAGCAGCGCCGCCTCCCGGAAGAGATCCTCCGCCAGGTCGGACAGGCAGAACCGCTCCGGCTCCACCACCTGGGTCTCATTGTCCCCCCGGGCCAGGAACAGGAGCTGCTGCACCAGGTCATTCATGTTCTCCGCCTCCTTGCGGATGGCGTCCACCGCCTCCTGTCGGACAGCCGGATCGTCCTTCCCCCAGCGGTCCAGCAGGTCGGCGTAGCCCTGAATCACCGCAATGGGGGTACGCAGCTCGTGGCTGGCGTCGGAGACGAAGCGAGCCTCCGCCTGATAGCCCGTGTCCAGCCGCTCCAGCATACTGTTGATGGCCGCCGTCAGCGCCGACAGGCTGGCCTGCCCTGCGGGGAGCCGGATACGGCTGCCCAGGCTCTTCACGTTGATGTCGTCCAGCCGCTGCACCAGCTGCTGCAGGTCGGCGGTGGTCAGCTCCGTCCTGGCCAGCACGTCCGCCGTCTCGCTGATGGCCTCCAGGGGACGGGTCACCTGCTGCACCATCCAGTTGTCGTACTCCACGCCGGTGACCAGGGCCACCAGCTCCACCGCCACGATCAGCACAAAGGCCCAGGCCGGCCCCCGGAAGCACAGCAGCAGGATGGCGTCGATAGCCACATACCAGATCATCCCCCGGAAGCACAGCCGCATAACCTGCTTGCGCACCTCCGAGGCGCTTGAATCCTGATTCATGTTGTAGCCCTCCCTGTTTTGTCTTTGTTGTCGGGTTTTGATGGGTTTATATAAAATTCAGTTGGTTTGCTGAAAAAAACAATGGATGATTGCGCCCGTTCATTAGAGGCTGCAACCTTGTCGTACAGGCAGAGGTTATCTATCGTTGGACTATAAAATTGCACGTTCCGCCCGCCATAGGCTAGGGCGGAACGGCAATCCCTGCCAGCCGCCATGGGCGGCAGTCTCACCAGTGAGAAGTTACATCGTCTCTAACGGGATAGACCACCTGATTGAGGGACAAGGCGAA
>JAJQEV010000080.1 GCA_021201475.1 Clostridiales bacterium | reverse complement strand
TGTGACTTCTCACTGGTGAGACTGCCGCCTATGGCGGCTGGCGGGGATTGCCGCCTCGTCCCTTGCCTTACGGCGGGACGGGCAGCAATTTTGTTGCCCTTTGGTCGCTGAAATCTGGCTGTGCGGCTGCGCTATTCTCCTCACCCCAAGATTGCATCTTTAAGTTGATGACATTGCCTTTCAGGGTAGGGAGCGAAGCGGAAATGCCGCTTGACGGCGGAGCCAATGACGTAGAGATTATGACAACTTCTTGCCGCCCCTGAAAGGGGAGGTGCCTCCGAAGGAGGCGGAGGGGTTTGCAGCTACCCCTACAGAAAAGTGATGATTTAGAGATTCGCTCTCGCTACTATCTGCTGCCTACTACCCACCCAGGAGGTACCTATGAGCAAACAGAAAATCCTCGCCATCCTGCAAAAAAACGCGGGCAGCTTCATCTCCGGTGAAGCCATCAGCCAGCAGTTGGGCATCAGCCGGGCGGCAGTGTCCAAGGCAGTGGCCTCCCTGCGGGGGGAGGGGTACGAGATTCGCTCCGTCACCAACCGGGGCTACTGCCTGTGCGCCGCGCCGGACTCCCTGACGGAGGGGGAGATTCTGCCCTGGCTGAATACCGGCCATGTGGGGAGCAATCTGCTGGTGTTCCAGACCATTGACTCCACCAATAACTACCTGAAGCGGGAGGAGGAGCATCTCCCCAGCGGCACGGTGGCGGTGGCCAATGAGCAGACCGGCGGCCGTGGGCGGCGGGGCCGCACCTTCCAGTCCCCCGGGGATGTGGGGGTCTACCTCAGCGCTCTGCTTCGGCCGGATGTGGAGCCTGCGAAGGCCCTGAACCTGACGGCCTATGTGGCGGTGGCGGTCTGCGAGGGCATCGAGGCGGCCACGGGCCTGAAACCGGAAATCAAGTGGACGAACGACATTGTGCTGCATGGCCGGAAGCTCTGCGGCATCCTGACGGAGATGATGCTGGAGAGCGAGAGCATGACCCTCCGCTCCATCGTCACCGGCATCGGCATCAACGTGAATCAGCGGGAGGAGAACTTCCCGGAGGACATCCGCACTATGGCCGGTTCCCTGGCCATGATGACGGGGGAGCCGGTGCGGCGGGGCCGTCTGACGGCGGAGGTCATCAACGCTCTGGACAGGATGTATGCCGACTGGCTGTCCGGCGGGGCGGACTATCTGGAGCGCTACCGCCGCCGCTGCCTGACCCTGGGCAGGGACGTGCAGCTGCTGCATCCGGACGGCACGGTGGAGCCGGCCTTCGCAGAGGACGTGGACGAGCAGTTCGGCCTGGTGGTGCGGATGCCGGACGGCAAACGGCGCACCGTCACCTCCGGAGAGGTGTCCGTCCGTGGCCTGTACGGGTATGTGTGACAGCCGCTCAAAAAGCAAGGGGTGCTTCCCCGCGAAACAGTGAAGCACCCCCTGTCAGTCAGACAGCGAAAAAACAGAAGAACCGTTTTAGGGAGACGGCCTTTGCCGCAGCGCCCGCATGGCGTTCAGCACGGCCAGCACCATGACCCCCACGTCGGCAAACACGGCCCACCACATATTGGCTACGCCCATTGCCCCCAGCACTAGGCACAGGGCCTTCACCGCCAGGGCGAACACGATGTTCTCATAGACGATGGACAGGGTCTTTCGGGCGATTTGCATGGCAAGAGAAATTTTGGCCGGGTCGTCGTCCATCAGGACGATGTCCGCCGCCTCAATGGCGGCGTCGCTGCCCAGGGCCCCCATGGCGATGCCCACGTCCGCCCGGGACAGCACCGGCGCGTCGTTGATGCCGTCCCCCACGAAGGCCAGCTTTTTTCCCTTGCCCTGCCGGGCCAGCAGGGCTTCAACGCGCTCCACCTTGTCGCCGGGGAGAAGTTGGGCGTAATATTGGTCGATGCCCAGTTCGCCCGCCACGGCCTGGGCCGTGGCCTGATTGTCGCCGGTGAGCATGACGGTCTGGGTGACGCCTGCGGCCTTCAGCCCGGCGATGGCCGCTTTCGCGTTGGGCTTCACCACGTCGGAAATCAGGATGTACCCCAGGTACCGCCCCTCCTCCGCCACATGGATGACGGTGCCCGGCGCGTCGGCGGGGGTATAGGCGATGTGGAGGGACTCCATCAGCCGGGGATTGCCCACGGCAACGGCGCGGCCGTCCACCTGGGCGGTGACGCCGCGGCCCCCCACCTCCTCCGCGTCTGTGACCCGACCTGGGGTAAATTCCTGCCCCACTGCGGCCTTTAGGCTGCGGCTGATGGGGTGGTTGGAGTAGGACTCCGCCAGAGCGGCCCGCTCCAACAGGGTTTCCCGGGAAAGGCCGTCCGCCGGGTGTACTTCTGTCACCTGGAACACGCCCTGGGTCAGGGTGCCGGTCTTGTCAAACACCACGCAGTCCGTCTCCGCCAGGGCCTCCAGATAGTTGGAACCCTTCACCAGGATGCCCTGGCTGGAGGCCCCGCCGATGCCGCCGAAGAAGGACAGGGGGATGGAAATCACCAGGGCGCAGGGGCAGCTGATGACCAGGAAGGTCAGAGCGCGGTACACCCAGGTCCCCCAGTTGGCCGCTCCGCCGGTGAGGAGCCCCGCCACCGGAGGCAAAATCGCCAGGGCCAGGGCCCCATAGCAGACGGCGGGGGTGTAGTACCGGGCGAAGCGGGTGATGAAGTTCTCCATCCGGGCCTTTTTCATGGAGGAGTTCTCCACCAGATCCAGGATTTTGGAGACGGTGGAGGCCCCGAACTCCTTGGTGGTGCGGATGCGGAGGACGCCGGTCATGTCGATGCAGCCGGACAGCACGCTGTCCCCGGCCTGCACCTCCCTGGGGAGGCTCTCGCCGGTGAGGGCGGCGGTGTCCAGGGTGGCGGAGCCTTCGAGGATGTCCCCGTCGATGGGGATGCGCTCACCGGGCTGCACCACGATGACGGAGCCCACAGGCACGTCGTCCGGGTCTGTCTCCTCAAAGGTGCCGTCCTCCAGCTCCAGGTTGGCGCTGTCCGGGCGGATGTCCATCAGGTCAGAGATGCTCCGGCGGCTCCTGCCCACGGCGACGCCCTGGAACAGCTCCCCGATTTGGTAGAACAGCATGACGGCTACGCCCTCGCGGTACTCCCCCAGGGCCATAGCGCCGATGGTAGCCACCGCCATCAGGAAGCACTCGTCAAAGGGCTGGCGGTTGCGGATGCCCTTCCCCGCCTTTACCAGCACGTCATAGCCGATGGTCAGGTAGGGGACGAGGTAGAGCGCCAGCGCCAGCCAGCCGGGGACGGGCAACAGCCGGTCGATGAGGGAAACCGCCAGCAGCAGCGCCAGCGCCAGAATGACCCGGAGGAGGGTCTTTTTTTGTTTTTTGGTCATGGGGGTTTATCGTCCTTTCGGAGGGGAGTGTTGTGTGTGGGGGATGGGAGACGTGCTTCTCCTTAGATGAGTTTTTTTGAATGCAATAAGTTTTGCCCTCCCGGCGGGCCCCATTTCTTGCTCCGCCAAGAAATGGGGGAAAGAAGGAGGCTCAGGAGGGGACGCAAAGCGTCCCCTCCTGAGAACCACCCCTCTGTCAGGCAACCGGCTTGCGCCTTTTCCTATGGCAAAGTGGTCTGTTCCATTGGAGACGATGGGATTTAACACGCACCAAAGCTGCCGCCCCTACAGAAAAGCGAAGATTTAGTTTTCACACTCTAGTAGGGGCGCACAGTGTGCGCCCGGCTAACCTTTTGTTCCCTCCGCCTTTGGTTAAGGCGAAATTTGGGAAGGATAAGGCTTGCTATCAAAAAGGTCAGGTAAATTCTCCATCACAAACACCCACTAAAGGGGAAACTGGGTGGGCGCACACTGTGCGCCCCTACGGATTGGCGGGAAAGCTTGTGTGTCACCCCTTCCGCCGTCAAGCAGCATTTCCGCTACGCTCCCTCCCCTTCCAGGAGCGGCAGGCGACGCTGTGGGAACCTGAGGGGGTCCACCCCTCACAGATAGATCTCGCAGTCGTCCTCCACCCGCTTGCAGTTCTTCAGCACTGCCCGCATGGTGGCGGCCACGTCCGCCCCGTCAGCGAACTCCACCTTCATCTTCTGGGTCATAAAGCTGACGGTGGCGTCGGCCACACCGGCAGTCTTTTTGGCGGCGTCCTCCATCTTGGCGGCGCAGTTGGCACAGTCTACTTCGATTTTATAGGTCTTTTTCATGGGAAACAGCCCCTTTACTGAATTTAAATATTGAACACATGAACAACTATTCATTTGTTATCTGTATCATAGCACTGCCCTGCGAGGCTGTCAAGGGGTAAATGCAAAAAATACGGGAATCAGGTTTTCAGTCAAACATACCGAAGAAACCCCTCAGTCTGGCCTTGCGGCGGAGCCAATAACGTAGCAGTTACAATAACTTCCTGCCTTCCCTGAAAGGCAATGTCATCAATTTAAGGCTTTTCCCTTAGGGAAAGATTGATAAAGGAAATCCGTTCTTGCCCTCCCGGCGGGCCTGAGTACCGCCTGCTGACCCTTTACGGTATCCTCCTCGGACAGTGACCCTCGCCAGCATAGCTGGCATCGGTTTCCGGCTAAAAATGTGCCGCTGGCACATTTTTGGACGCCGTAAATTGCTCCGCCAAGAAATGGGGGAAAGAAGGCGGCTTAGGAGGGAGCTTCGGGGCCTCGCTCCCCCCTAAGAACCCTCCTCCTATCCCACTGGCGGCTTCGCCTTGTCCCTCAATCAGGTGGTCTATCCCGTTAGAGACGATGTGACTTGATAACTGGTGAGACTGCCGCCCACGTCCCTCCGCCGTCAAGCGGCATTTCCGCTTCGCTCCCTAGCCTTACGGCGGGACGGGCGGCAATTTTGTTGCCCTTTGGTCGTGGAAATCTGGCTGTTCGGCTACGTTGTTCTCCTTAACCCAGGATAGATTGTTTTTTAGTTGATGACATTGCCCTGAAAGGGTAGGGAGCGCAGCGGAAATGCCGCTTGACGGCGGAGGGGAACCGGCGTTAGCCGGTGGAGGGATTTCAAAATTCGTAGAAAAACCTAACCGGGCGCAAAAAAGCGGCTCCGCTTCCACAGGCGGAGCCGCGTATCATGGATTGTAAAGGTTACGTCCGTTCCACTGGGGACACCAGCTCTCGCCGTTCCTCCGGCACCCGTTCCCACAGGGGAGTGATGCGGGGGAGGTACCGCAGCAGCAGCGCACCCAGGACGCAGCAGCAAATCAACTCCCCCAGCCCCACGGTGCAGCCGTTCCACAGCCAGGCGGCCCCGAAGCCAGCGCCGAAGCCCGTCTCGAACCAGGCGATCTCCGCCCCCACAATGACCATATTGCACACCACCGGCGGCAGGGGGGCCAGAGCGCGGTGGCGGAGCCGGGCCGTCCACAGGGCGGCCAGCAGGGTGGCCAGGGTGCCGAACACCCAGTCCAGCACATAGGGGGAGCCAAGGAGATTGGCGATAAAGCAGCCCACCGCCAGCCCCGGAATGGCCTCCGGGAAGAAGAAGGGCAGCACGGTCAGGGCCTCGGCAAAGCGCACCTGCACCGGGCCGTAGGACAGCATGGGCAGGCACAGCGTCAGCACGGCGTACAGCGCGGCAATGACGGCGGCAAAGCAGACGGATTGGATACGGTTTCTTCTGTTCATCAGGGTAATACCTCCATTTTCGTATTTAGAGTACAGCACAGAGAAGAAGCTGCACAGCTGCGGAGGGTGCCTCCACAGGTTGGACCGGGTGTGGAAACCAGTCAAGAGGCAGTGTACCATAAAAAACAGGCCGTGTACAGAAAATTTTCAAAAAATCGGGAAAAGCCCTTGACTGTCAAGGGGCTTTATGGTTTATGATGAGGGTAGAAAACAAAGAACAAACCAAAGAAGAAAACAAGGAAAGGGGGCGTTCCCATGACGGTGAAGGAAGTGGAGGCTCTGTCGGGTATGCCAAGGGCCAACATCCGGTTCTATGAGGCGGAGGGGCTGCTGACCCCGGCCCGGAACGCCAACGGCTACCGGGATTATTCCCAGGAGGACGTGGCGGTGTTGCAGCGTATCCGGCTGCTCCGTTTGCTGGGGCTGCCCATTGAGGACATCAAGGGCCTGCAAAGCGGCGCGCTGATGCTGAGCGATGCCCTGGCCCAACGCCTCGCCGCCCTGGAGCGGGAGGAGGCCCAGGCCACCCGGGCCCAGACGGTGTGCCGCGCCATGCAGAGCGACCGGGCAAGCTATGCCACCCTGGATGCCGGGCGGTATCTGCTCCAGTTGGAGCGCCCGCCGCTGCCCGCCGCCGTCGCCGCCCAACCCGCGCCGCCTCTCCCCGCCCCGCCGGAGGAGGATACGGTGCCCAGGGTGACGGCTCCCTGGCGGCGGTACTTCGCCCGGGCCTTTGATGTGAGCATCTACACTACCCTGTGGTGCTGCTTCCTGGCCCTGGCCTGCGGGGTCAACCTGACCCAGTGGAACGGCGCGGTCATTGACACCGTAATAGGCGCGGTGCTGATGCTGCTGGCGGAGCCGCTGATGCTTCACTTCTTCGGCACCACGCCGGGGAAGTGGCTGCTGGGCCTGGGGGTGACGGACGAGGAGGGTCGGAAGCTCTCCTACTCCGCGGCGCTGGAGCGCACCTGGACGGTGCTGTGGCGGGGGTATGGCCTGCACATCCCTGTTTACAGCTGGTACCGCCTGTGGCAGAGCTACAGGGACTGCCAGGACGGGGACGCCCTGGACTGGGAGTTTGACAGCCAGCTGACCCTCCGGGAGAGCCGGACGCCCCTCCGGGTGATGGGGATGCTGGCGGGCTGCGGCGTCCTGGTGGGGGCGATGGCGCTGTCCTGGCAGCTGGCGGCCACGCCCCGGTATACCGGCGACCTGACGGTGGCGCAATTTGCCGCCAACTTCAACCAGATGGCGGACTACTACGGCTATGACAACCTGGATGAACTGGGCGAGGATGGCCGGTGGGTGGAGCGGTCGGAGAATATCATTATCCTGGAAGGACTGCTGGAATCCCCCCAGCCGGAGTTCGTCTACACGGTGGAGGACGGCGTCCTCACCGGCGTCTCCTTCGCCTACACCGTGGAGGGCGGCGGAGCGCAGGTGATGCCGCCGGAGCGGACGGTGGCGGCGCTGGCCTTCGTGGGGGCGCAGAAGCCCGACCTCCTGAGCCGGGAGGAGCTGGACAGCCTGGTGAACTTCCTGGAGGGCAGCCCCTTCGCCTCCTTTACCGACACGGTCTGGGGGGTGGCCGTGTCCGCCCAGGCGGACTGGGACGGCTATCTGGGGGAAGGCTCCTGGAACGATGTGACAGTGCTGTGGCCGGACGAGAGCGAGGAACGGTACCTGTCCGTCTCCTTCTCCATGACGGTGACGTAGAGAATCGCTGAACGCACAGCGCCCCGGCGCGGCATTGCCGCGTCGGGGCGCTGTCCCGATTCCGGTTCAGTGGGATTCCACGTACTGTGCCAAAATGCTGCCGTCATCCAGGTCGATGAGGTAGACATACTCCGTATCCCTCACTCCGAATCTGACGCACCAGGCATAGGGGGCGTCGTGCCGCCACTCTACATAGGTGTGAAGATACTTGGTATCGCCGCTGGCAATACCCGCATCCTCCAGGGCGATGGACTTCGCCTGGTCGACGGTGATGGCAGCGTCTACGGCCTGGTCGGCGCCGACCGTCCCGCTTTCTGTGGAACTGGCAGCGGTGGCGCTGCTCCCCTGCACCTCCCACTCGTACTCCAGGATGACGCCGGTTTCCCGGGAAATCTCGTATTCATACTTTCCGTTGGCGGTGGTGAACTCCAGCTCATAAATCCCGTCATCCAGCTTTTCCTGCACAAAGGAAGCAGTGCTGTCCTCCACTCCGGCGTGGGTCAGGGCCAGCGCCTTGGCGCTGGCCAGGCTGTCCACGGCACTGCCGGTGGATACGTTTTTCCCCTGCACCTCCCACTCGTACTCCAGGAGTTCACCGCTCTCCGCGGAAATCTCGTATTCATACTTCCCGGTGGCGGTGGTAAACTCGATTTCATAGGCGGTACCGTCCCGGTGTAGCCGGGCCTCGGTGAAGGTGGCGGCGCTGGCCTCTATGCCGGCGTGGGCCAGAGCGGCGGTTTTTGCGTCCTCCAGCGTCACCTCGGCGGAGGCGGATTCCACGGCGGCATCCTCCGGCGCTTCCTCGGCGGCGGTGGAATCGCTGTCAGCCTCCTCAGTGGCGATTGCTTCCTTAGTGACATCCTCCAGCGTCGCATTGGAACCGGAGGCTTCCTCCTGGGCGACGCTGACAGAGGCGGCCTCCTCCTGAACCGTGTCGGTGCTTTCCGCAGCGCTGCAGCCGGTCAGCAGGAACAACAGGAACAGCAGCGTGGCGCAGTTTTTCTGTTTCATGGCAAAAAATCCTTTCTTGCAGTCCACCGCCGGACAGAAAAAGCGTAAATCCGGCACTTATATTGTGCTTGGATTTACGCAGATTCATGCAACGCAGCGGCAGGAGCAGTCTTTTTTAAACGAATGACAGTATAACAAACGGCGCCACCTCTGTCAACGTGGAAAAACGAAAAAAACAGCTTCCTTCCCCTGAACATTTCGTGCCATTCCACAAGCCGGAACGCCACTGCTGCACCTTTTAGTCCCCCGCCTCCACCATGACTCCGTGGAGTACATACCGGGCGTCCTCAAAGGAGTAGGCGCAGGTGGACAGGGTGATGAACTTCTCCGCCCCGCCGGTGTCCACAGCGGTGGTAAAGTCGGATTTTGCCAGGCGTTGGGCGAGGTAGTCCTCCCACGCCTGGCCGGGCTGGGTGAAGATGGTGTAAGCGTCCGAGTCGGCGCTGGTGGTATAGCCGCTGAACAGCAGGATTTTATAATCCTGCTCCGGGGTCAGCAGCCACATGACGGGGTGCGCCTCATAGTAGGACTGGTCGGCAAACTTTTGCAGCCCCGCGAACATGGAGCCGTTCTTCATATGGTGGCCGTAGAGGATGGTGTTGGCGTCGGCAAAGTCGGCGCTGTTGTTGCAGTCTACGAAGATGGAGCCGGAGGAGTTGTAGGTGCCGTCATAGAGGTGGTGGAGGTAATACTCGTTGTCCGTGCCCTGGAGGACGGGGTAGTTGATGGCAGTGTCCGCACAGTAGAGCCAGCCCACCACCTCCGGGTTGACGGCCTGGAGGCTGTCAAAGTCTACGGAAATGGGCGGTTCCGTCTCTGTCGTCTCCGGGGCAAGGGCGCTGCTCTGGGCGGCGTCCGCTTCGGTTGCCTCCGCCTGTTGGGGCATCTCCGAGGCGTCCTCCTGCGCCTTATGGACGTACTGCGCCGCCGTTTCCGTATAGAGTTGCTCCCCCTGACGATAGGCCAGGAGGATGGAGACGATGTTCCACGCCGCCACCAGGAACACCGCCGCGCACACCAGCATGGCGATGCGCGTTGCCAGTTTCCGCATAACGCCGCCTCCCCTTTTTCAGATTGGATTTATTATAACAGGAACGGAGCGGGAAGTAAAGCGGCGTTCGCCGGCTTGGCAGGCGCACTGAACGACCGACAGGCCCTGCCTCGGCAGAGGGCAGGGCCTGCTTCCTTCTAAAAGCCTTATCTGGGGAAACGCGATGGGCGGCGCCCTCACTTCTTCGTGGGGTCCTTCATCTTTGGATATTTGTATTCGCCGTCCGGCTGCTGCTCCACCTCGTCCAGGTTGATATAATCATCCGCCAGGAGGGACAGCTTCCGCTTGGACAGCCTGGCGCTGACGAAGTCGGACACCAGCGAGTAGATGACGGCGAACAGCGGCACCCCCAGCAGCATCCCGGCGAAGCCGAACAGCCCGCCGAAGAAGATGATGGAGAACAGCACCCAGAAGGAGGAAAGCCCCGTAGTGTTGCCCAGAATCTTCGGCCCCAGGATGTTGCCATCGAACTGCTGCAAAATCAGGATGAAGATGGCGAAATACACCGCCTGAATGGGGCTGTACATCAGAATCAGCAGTGCGCAGGGAATCGCCCCGATGAACGGCCCGAAGAAGGGGATGATGTTGGTGACGCCGATGATCACGCTGATCAGGGTGGGGTAGGGCATCCGCATGATGCTGACCCCGATGAAGCAGATAATGCCTATGATCAGCGAATCCAGCAGTTTGCCCCGGATGAAGCCGCCCATCACCTGGTTGGTGTAGCGCATCTGATAGACGACCTTGTTGCCCCGCTTCGGTCCCAGGAGGGCATAGGTCATCTGCTTCACCTGGCCGATCATGGTGGTCTTTTCCACCAGCAGATAGGCGGCCACAATGAAGCCCAACACCAGATTTTTGATGACGGTCACGGCGGCCATCAGGCCGGAAAACAGAGTGCTGACGATGGAGGAGACGTTGTCAAAATTCCCGGAGAAGTCCTGCAGCAGGGGCATCAGATTGCTTCTGGCCCAGTTTACCAGGGAATCGTACAGGTTATTCAGAATGTCCTCCACGGTCTGGTAAACGTCCGGATAGTCTGCCAGGAAGTCCTCCGCCCACGCCTCAATGCGGGTCAGGTAGGTGGGCAGGGCATTGATAATGCCCGAAATGCTCTCCACAAACCGGGGGATGACCAGGGCGAACAGGCCGCTGATAATCAGGATGCCGGTCAAAATACAGGCCAGGACGGAGATAACCGTGCTGATGGATTCCGCCCACCGCTCCCGCATGACGGAGCCCAGCAGTTCCCGCAGGTTGCGCAGCAGGTAGTTGTACAGAGGGGCCAGAAGGTAGGCAATCAGGAAGCCCATCAGGAAGGGGGCGAGAATGTCCACCAGCTTTTTCAGCGCGTTCAGAAAGACGGATATTTTTGCAAACAGGAAATAGATGGCAATGCTGGCGGCAATCATCACAAAGCCGGTCAGCCCTGCTACCATATAATCCTTATATTTGGGGTTTTGCTTCAACGCCGGTTCCCTCCTGTCTGCGGGGTTGGGGTAGCTTTGCCTGGGAACAGGAAACTCAGACGCTCAGCTCCACCTGTTCTCCGGTGAGGGCGGAGGCGTACTGCTCCAGCACCGGCTGGACACACTCCTGCAAAAATTCCTCCACCTGCTCCGGGCAGCGGCCGATGTAGTTGGACGGTTCCAGATGGGCGGACAGCTCCTCCTTTGTCATGCCGAACATGGGGTCGGCGGCAATCAGGTCGATCAGGTTATTTTCCAGCCCCAGGTCCTTGACGTTGTGGCCGGCCGCCAGGGAGTGCTGGCGGATGCGCTCGTGAAGCTCCTGGCGGTTGCCGCCCCGCTTCACTGCGTCCATCATAATGTTTTCCGAGGCCATGAAGGGCAACTCCTCCATGATGTGCTTCTCGATCACCTTTTCATGCACCACCAGGCCGGAGGTGATGTTCTGGTAGATGAGCAGGCAGGCATCCACCGCCAGGAAGGCCTCCGGCACGGAAAGGCGCTTGTTGGCGGAGTCGTCCAGCGTCCGCTCAAACCACTGGGAGGAGGCGGTGATGGCCGGGTTCATCACGTCGGACAGCACATAGCGGCTCAGGGCGCAAATGCGCTCACAGCGCATGGGGTTGCGCTTGTAGGGCATGGCGGAGGAGCCGATCTGCTTGGACTCAAAGGGCTCTTCGATTTCCTTCATGTGGGCCAGCAGCCGCAGGTCGGTGGCGGATTTGCTGCACGACTGGGCGATGCCCGCCAGGGTGTTCACCACATAGGTGTCCACCTTGCGGCTGTAGGTCTGGCCGGACACGGGCACCACCGCGTCAAAGCCCATCTCGGTGGCGATTTTCTGCTCCAGCTGGCGGCACTTCTCATGGTCGCCCTCGAACAGCTCCAGGAAGGAGGCCTGGGTGCCGGTGGTGCCCTTGCTGCCCAGCAGCTTCAAATCGCTGATGCGGTACTCCACCTCGTGCAGGTCCATCAGCAGTTCGTTCAGCCAGAGGGTGGCCCGCTTGCCCACGGTGGTCAGCTGGGCCGCCTGGAAGTGGGTATAGCCCAGGGTGGGCAGCGCCTCGTACTGCCGGGCGAACCGGGCCAGGTTGGCGATGACCCGCACCAGCTCATCCCGTACCAGCTCCAGCGCCTCCTTCATCAGGATAATATCGGTATTGTCTCCCACATAGCAGCTGGTGGCCCCCAGGTGAATGATGGGCATGGCCTTGGGGCACTGGTCGCCATAGGCGTGGATATGGGCCATGACATCGTGGCGCAGCTCCTTCTCGTATTTGGCGGCGGCGTCATAGTCGATGCACTCCGGGCCGGCGTGAGCCTCCAGTTCATCCACCTGCTCCTGGGTGACAGGAAGGCCCAATTCCATCTCCGCCCGGGCCAGGGCCACCCACAGCCTGCGCCAGGTGGAGAACTTCTTGTCCGGGGAAAAAATATACTGCATCTCCTTGCTGGCGTAGCGGGAGGAGAGAGGGCTTTCGTAGTTGTTTTTCATGGTATCATTCATCCTTTGTCGAGTTTTCAATCTGACGGGAGGGCGGGTAGGGAACCTCTGAATAAATGGACGAGAGCGGATTGCGAGGAAATTTGCGTCAGA
>JAJQEV010000024.1 GCA_021201475.1 Clostridiales bacterium | reverse complement strand
TAGGGGGAGGGTTCTTAGGGAGGGGCGAGGCCCCGAAGCCCCTCCCTGAGCCGCCTTCTTTCCCCCATTTCTTGGCGGAGCAAGAAATGGGGCCCGCCCGGAGGGCAAACGCTTTATTTCCTTATAGTATCCTTGCCCAAGGAGCGTAATCCCCTTAAATTGATGACATTGCCCTGAAAGGGGAGCTGGCTGGCTTTTAGCCAGACTGAGAGGTGGGAAGGCCGGACAGTTCCATTATCACGAACCATATCTAAGAAAAGATTTGCCAAAATAAATATCATTCTACCAAATCGAGGCTTGCCCTATGAAAAAATACATCTTTCCCATTCTGGCCCTGGCTCTGGGCGCTGCGGGCGCTTACGCCCGAGCTTGGCAGCTGGATACCGCCTTTGAGGCGGACACCGGCCTGCTGATTCCCAACGCCCCTGCCACCCGGCTGCTGCTGGGGGTGGCGCTGGTCGCCGTGTGCCTGACTCTGGTCTGCGCCCTGTTCTGCCTGGGGAAGCGGGCGGACTGCCGGGCGGCGGTGGGGGCGGCGTCCCCGGCGCTGCGGAGGCTGATGGTCCTCCCCGCCCTGGGCTACCTGCTGGCGGGGTTGACGCTGATGCGGGAGCAGTTTCCCAACCTCCCCGCCGGGGCCTCCACTCTGCTGGCCCTGTACCTGCCCCTGCTGCTGGGGGTGGTGCTGCTCGTCAGCGGCGCGGGACTGCTGGCGATTTTGTGGCGGCCAGACCCTCGGCGGTGGAAGCCGGGGACCCTGGCCATGCTGGCCATGCTGCCCGGCTTCGCCTGCTGCCTAATGCTGGTGTATGTGTATCACGAGAACGCCAACAATCCGGTGGTGGCCGCCTTCGCCTGGCCGGAGCTGGCCATGGTGGCGGCTGTCCTGGCCTGGTACCGGCTGGCCCGGTTCGCCTTCCGGCCGGAGAGCTGCGCCCTGCCCTGCTGGTTCTGCCTGCTGGCGATGACGCTCCAGCTCACTGTCCTGCCGGATACGCTGGGGACGCCCTTCCGGCTGGTACTCCTGTCCAACCTGCTGTGGTTCGGCCTGCACCTGTGGCAGGTGCTGAGGGCCATGACCCCCGCTCCGGCCTCGGAGGAGCCGCCCGCTGAGGGCGGCGGCCAGCCGTCCTCTCCGCCGGAACGCAACTGATATGACAGCCGGCTTCCCCGCCTGCAAGAAAAAGGCGTTCCAAATCGGAAATGTTCTTGACAGTTGGGCGTTCTGGCATTAAAATAGAGATGGACTATTTTGAAAACCGCTTCCCGCCCCCTGGGGCCGCGGGACGTTTGCTTCAATGGACAGGGCGGCCTGGCGCTGCGCTTCCTTTTGATAGATTCAGGTAAATCCGGAGAACCAGTGCGCGTGTTTTGCGTGCGGCGCTGCCGCACGGGGAAACCGCTTTGTTGTTGTGCGTCTGTTTCGCAGGTACTCTTGGGGAGAAGTGTTTTCAATTTTCTCGTTTCGCGCTGGCGGGATGGCAGTCCCACCGGCGCGGTTTCTTTTCGTAAAACTCCAGGCAATCCCCAAAAAACAAAAAATCTAAAAAATCTAAACAGGAGGTGTATTGTTACAGCCATGATTCCCGCAGTGATTACAGGTATCGTTTGCGCAGTCGTGTTTCTGCTGGCCGGCATTGCGCTGGGCATTCAGATTCGCAAGAGCGAGGCTGAAAAGGAAATCGGCTCCGCCGAGCAGGAAGCCACCCGCATTGTCAACGAGGCCATCAAGTCCGCTGAGAGCAAGAAGCGTGAGTCTCTGATGGAGGCCAAGGAGGAGATCCTGAAGGATCGGAGCGCTTACGAGCAGGAGGTCAAGGAGCGCCGGGCCGAAATTTCCAAGCAGGAGCGCCGGGTGCAGTCCAAGGAGGACACCCTGGACCGCAAGACCGATGCCATCGAGAAAAAGGAAGAGAAGCTGAACAACCGTCTGGCCGCCGCAGAGCGGTCCAAAGAGGAAGCCGAAAAGCTGAAAAACAAGCAGCTGGAGGAGCTGGAGCGGATTTCCGGCCTCAGCGTGGAGGACGCCAAGGCCCTCATCATCCAGCAGGTGGAGAACGACGTAACCCACGAGGAGGCCGCCAAAATCAAGGAGGTCAAGGCCCGCTACAAGGAGGAGGCCGACGCCTACGCCCGCAACCTCATCGCCCAGGCCATTCAGCGCTGCGCCGCCGACCAGGTGGCTGAGGTAGCCGTCTCCGTGGTGCCGCTGCCCAATGACGAGATGAAGGGCCGCATCATCGGCCGGGAGGGCCGGAACATCCGCACGCTGGAGAACCTGACCGGTGCGGAGCTGATCATTGACGACACGCCGGAGGCCATCACCGTCTCCTGCTTCGACCCCGTCCGCCGGGAAATCACTCGCATCGCCCTGGAGCGGCTCATCGCCGACGGGCGCATCCATCCCACCCGCATTGAGGAGATGGTGGAGAAGGCCAAGCGCGAGGTGGAGCAGGTCATTAAGGCCGAGGGCGAACGGGCCGTGTTCGAGACGAACATCCACGGCCTCCACCCGGAGCTTGTGAAGCTGCTGGGCCGGATGCACTACCGCACCAGCTACGGCCAGAACGTGCTGAACCACTCCATCGAGGTCTCCCACATCGCGGGGCTGCTGGCCGCCGAAATCGGCGCGGATGTGGCCACCGCCAAGCGGGCCGGCCTGCTCCACGACATCGGCAAGAGCGTGGACCACGAGATCGAGGGCAGCCACGTCCAAATCGGCGTAGACCTGGCCCGCCGGTATAAGGAGAGCGAGTATGTCGTCCACGCCATCGCTGCCCACCACAACGATGTGGAGCCTCAGACCATTGTGGCCTGCCTGGTGCAGGCTGCCGACGCCATCTCCGCCGCCCGTCCCGGCGCCCGCCGTGAGAACGTGGAGAACTATATCAAGCGTCTGGAGAAGCTGGAGGAGATCTCCTCCTCCTTCAAGGGGGTCAGCAAGGCCTACGCCATCCAGGCCGGCCGCGAAATCCGCATCATGATCAAGCCGGAGGAGGTCTCGGAGGACGAGATGACCATCCTGGCCCGGAACATCGCCAAGAAAATCGAGGAGGAGCTGGAGTATCCCGGTCAGATCAAAGTCCACCTGATTCGGGAGACCGCTGCCGTCGATTACGCGAAGTAACAAAAAACGGAGCCGCTGCAGCCGCAGCGGCTCCGTTTTTTGACTTCTTTTTCATCCGGCGGTTGCTTTTTCTGCCGGTTCGTGCTAAACTGAGTTGTGATTGTGTGGATATTTATTTTAAAGCTCATCGTCAATATGGCGCAAAGAGAGGGAGAATACTATGCGGTATCATCGAAAGCTGATTTCTCCGGACGAGAGGAAAATTCCAGACGTACGGTTATGCGCTGGAGCTTTTTGCCTCACATTCGCGGCGATGTTTTGCCTCTACTACTGGACGGGATTCAGCCCATTTGGAGAACGCTCCCTGGCAACGATGGACGCAAATATCCAATATCTGGACTTCTTCGCCTACCTGAAGGATGTTTTGTCGGGGGACAACAGCATTTCCTATTCCTTCAGCAAGGGGCTGGGGGGAAGTGGGATTGCCGTTTACGGGTATTATCTGGCATCCCCCTTTAATTTGCTACTGGTTTTCTTTCCAAAATCCTGCCTGACCGTCTTTTTTGACACCATCGTCGCCCTAAAGTTGGGGACGGCGGCATTCACAACCGCTTATTTTTTGCAGGAGCGGTTCCAGCGGAAGTTGAGCGCCTGCTTCGTCCTGCTGCTCTCCCTGAGCTATGCCATGATGCAGTACAGCATTGCCCAGAGCAGCAATATTATGTGGCTGGACGGCGTCTATATGCTGCCGCTGATGCTGCTTGGCGTCAACCGGGTCGTGAACGGGAAGCGACCCTATCTGCTGATTTTCTCCACGGGACTTGCCCTCCTGTTCAACTGGTACGTTGGCTGCATCAACTGCCTGTATACGGCGATCTGGCTTTGCCTGGAATGGCTTTTGTCCGTGTCAGATGTGGAATCGACCCCGGCCAGGATTGCAAAGCATGCTGCAAAGACCATCGGCCGGTATGCCGGCTCCATGATTCTGGGCATCATGCTCTCCGCCTGCCTGTTTCTGCCGACGCTGGCCGCCCTCTCCTCCGGCGGGAACGGCAGCATCGACTGGAGCATCTTAAAAAGCTCGTTCACCGGGAACATTTTCAATGTCATTCAGAATTTGACGATGGGCTCCACCAGCTCCAGTGGGAGCGTATCGCTGTACTGCGGTGCCCTGCCCGTTTTGGGCTGTATCGGCTTCTTCACGTCAAAGCGCAAATCTCTGTCCAAAAAGATGAAGGTCGGGGCTGTGCTCGCCGTCTCGCTGCTGATTTTTTACTGGCAGCCGCTGGTCGCCCTCTTTTCTCTGTTAAAGCCGGTGGGCAGCTATTGGTACCGGTACTCCTATGTTACGATTTTCCTGCTCATCTTTATTGCCGGTGATTACGGTTCGGAGCTGACGGAGGAGGAGAACGCGGCAGGCGCGCAGCTCAGGAATGCCGTTCTCTTTTCCACAGCTCTGCTGGCGCTCTCCCTGGTGAACTCGGTGTGGTCATTGGAAAATGTGTACTATACCTGCGCCTTTGTCATCGGGATCGCGGCGCTTGCGGCGCTGTATGAAAACCGTTCCCGTCTGAAGAAAGGGACGGCGCACATTGCCGCATTCGCACTGGCCTGCGCTGTCATTGCGGAGTTGGGAATCAACGTCCGCCTGTTGATGCCGACCTACAGCGCGTCAAATGGCACCTCCTATGGGGAATATGCCGCCGAGGAGCAGACCCAGGTCGATGAGATCCTGGAATCGGATACGGAAACCTATCGGATCTCTCAGACCTCGAACTACCGCACACCCGGAAGCAGCACCGGCCTGACCGCAAACTACAACGAGGCGATGGCCTATCACTATTGGTCCATTACCAATTATTCCTCCGATTCCAGCGCCAGCCAGAGGACTTTTTTGAATGCGCTGGGCTATAACAATATGCTGGACGCCATGAACATCGTCAACACGTCGATTCTGGCCGCCGATTCCCTGCTGGGTGTAAAGTATGTCCTCTCCTCCTATGCAATCAACGGTCTGGAGAAGGTAGAATCGATAGAAACGGCCAACGGCAAGGATGTCTATTACAACCCCTATGCGCTGCCCCTTGCCCTTGTATACGATGCAGATGCATACAGTGCGGATACAGAGCAATCTCTGAACCCATTTGAATATCAGAACCTCCTGTACAGCCAGCTCATCGGAGAGGAGACGGAGCTGTATACCGCCGTGGCCTGCGAATCCTCTGACGACGGCTCCGTCCTGACCTATACGCTGGAGCTGCCAGAGGGGAATTACGCGGTCTATGGAAATCTTGTGTGGAGCACCTACTTGAGCGCGACCTTAACGGTCAATGATTCCTATGAAAGCGGCTACGCGATGAAAGTATCGCCGTCTGTGTTCTATATCCCCACTGAGAGCGGGGATACGACGGCAACTGTTGTTTTGAACTATGAAAATTGGGAAAACACGAGGAATTATGACAGCGCTGTCAAAAGCGAGCAATTCTATGTCCTTGATTTGGACAAGCTGGCAGAGGTGTCAGAGGTACTGACCGCCCGGGCGGCGGATACCATTTCGATTCAGAACGGGACAGCGTATTTTGAAGTGACAGCTAACGAGGGAGAGAATCTTCTGGTTTCCATCCCCTGTGACAGCGGCTGGACAATCACGCTGAACGGCGAGGAGGCCGAGGCTGAGCTGTTTGCTGACTGCCTCTATTCCATCCCCTTGCAGGAGGGCGTGAATACGATTGAGATGCACTATCACGTTCCGTATCTGACAGTCGGTGTTGCGCTCACGGGTGCAGCTGTTATCATTCTCATTTTGACTTATGTTCTAAGGAGGAAACGCAAATGAAGCTATCCATCGTTGTCCCATGCTACAATGAAGAGGAATCGCTCCCGATGTTTTATTCCGTGACGATGAAAGTCCTGGAAGGGATGGATTGCAGCTATGAGTTCGTCTTTGTGGATGACGGCTCCAGAGACCGTACCTGGGCAGAGATTGAAACCCTCTCCGACGACGACGCCTCTGTCCGCGGCGTCCACTTCTCCCGGAATTTCGGGAAGGAGGCTGCCCTCATGGCCGGGCTTTCGGAATCTACCGGAGATTGCTGCGTCGTACTTGACTGCGATCTTCAGCATCCGCCGGAGAAGATTCCTGAGATGTATAGCCTCTGGCTGGATGGATATGAAATTGTGGAGGGCGTAAAAAGCAGCCGCGGCCAGGAAAGCGCGCTGCATCGGTTTGCGGCGCACACGTTTTATTCCCTGATCAGCGCGGCGACCGGGTTCGATATGTCCAGCGCGTCGGATTTTAAGCTGCTCGACCGGAAGGCCATAGATGTCCTGGTGGGGATGCAGGAGAAGAACGCCTTCTTCCGCGCCCTATCCTCGTGGATCGGCTTCAAGACGACCACGGTCACGTTTGACGTCCAGGAGCGTATGGCGGGGGAGTCAAAGTGGTCCACAGCAGCGCTGACAAAGTACGCCCTCCGGAATATTACCTCGTTCTCAACGGCACCAATGCAAATCGTCACCTTTTTGGGCGGCGTTATGCTGCTGGTCTCTGTCGTTATGGGTATCGTTGCCCTGGTTCAGAAAATCGCAGGCGTTGCCCTCGGCGGTTTTACAACAGTGATTATTTTGCAGCTGTTTTCCAGCAGTATCATTATGATCAGCATCGGGATTTTGGGATACTATATCGCAAGGATATTTGAGGAAGTAAAGAATCGTCCCATGTACATCATCAGCAAGCTCTGCGGCGGGGAAAAGAACGATGAAAGACCTGATTGCTAAATTTTTTGATAAGACCTTCTGGAAGTTTATTCTGGTCGGCATTGCCAACACCCTGTTCGGCACGGGCATTATGTTCCTGTTTTACAACGTATTCCACCTGAGCTATTGGGTGTCCTCGGCGTCCAACTATATTTTCGGCAGTATCCTCAGCTATTTTCTGAACAAGCACTTCACCTTCCAGAGCAGGGACAACTCCCCCAAAAGCATCCTGCGGTTTGCCCTCAACATCACGGTTTGCTATCTGGTGGCCTATGGCGTGGCGAAGCCGCTGGTGCGCTATCTCTTCTCCGGCCTGGGGACGACCTTGCAGGATAACCTGGCCATGCTGGGCGGTATGTGCATCTTTGTGGCGCTGAATTACTGCGGGCAGCGGTTCTTCGTGCTCCGAAAAGCGGACAATTCCGAAGCTGAATGAGTTCACCCTCTGAGCGTATCCACTCAACCATCATCAAGAGCCGCTGCAGCCGCAGCGGCTCTGTTTTTTACCTCCGTTATTCCTCCGGGTCGGCGGCCCCTCCACAATGCGGAGCCGGACGCGCTGAAAACAGCCGATGGCGGTGACGGCGCTCGTCCTCCGCTCATACAGCTTCGGCAGCCCGGCGGTCGGCGTCTCCCGGAAGTCGCCGTCCGGCCCTTAAGAGGCGCACCCCTTCCCCAGGCTAACGCCGGTCCTCCGCTTCGGGGGTCAGCACCAGCGCCTCCCCCTCCGCCGTCACCCGGAGGGTATCCCCCTGCCCCAGACTGCGGTTCAACAGCAGCTCAGAGGCGGGGTTTTCCAGGTGCTGGCGGAGGTACCGCCGCATGGGCCGCACGCCGTACACCGGGTCATGACCCTGCCGGGCCACCAGGGCCAGGGCGGACGGCTCCATCCGGAGGGTCACCCCCCGGCTCCGGAGCCGCCCGCCGCACTGCTCCGCCAGCAGCCCGGCGATTTGGAGGATTTCCTCCTCCGTCAGGCTGTGGAAGCAGATGACCTCGTCAATGCGGTTCAGGAACTCCGGCCGGAACATCTGCCGCAGGGCGGCGTGAACCGCCCGCTCCCCGTCCTGGGGGGTGCCGCCCCCGAAGCCCAGGGGGTGGGTGTTCTGGGCCAGAGCCTCCGCCCCGGCGTTGGTGGTCATAACAATGACCGCGTTGCGGAAGTCCGCCCGGTTGCCGTGGCTGTCGGTGAGGATGCCGTCCTCCAGCAGCTGGAGCAGCAGGTTGCACACCTCGCCGTGGGCCTTCTCCAGCTCGTCAAACAGCACCACCCGATAGGGACGCTTGCGGATGGCTTCGGTGAGCCTGCCGCCCTCCTCGTAGCCCACATACCCCGGCGGGGAGCCGATGAGCCGGGCCACGCTCTGGGCCTCCATGAACTCGCTCATGTCCAGCCGGAGGAGGGCGTCCTCGCTGCCGAACAGGGCCTGGGCCAGGGCGCGGCACAGCTCCGTCTTGCCCACCCCGGAGGGCCCGGCAAAGAGGAAGGAGCCCACAGGCCGGTTTTCCTCCTTCAGGCCGGAACGGCTGCGGCGGATGGCGGCGGCCACGGCGGAGACGGCGCTGCGCTGCCCCACCACACGGCGGTGAAGGGTGTCCTCCAGGGTCAGGAGACGCCGGGTCTCGTCCTCCGTCAGGGCGGAGACGGGCACCCCCGTCCACAGGGACAGCACCTGGGCGATATGCTCCCCAGTGACGGTCCCCTGGCGGGGGCCGGAGCGCTGCCGCCACTGGGCCTTGCCCTCCTCCAGCTCCCGGCGGAAGCTCTGCTCCACGTCTCGGAGGAGGGCGGCCTTTTCAAAGTCCTGGGCCCGAATGGCACCCTCCAGGGCCTGCACCGCCTCCTTCCGCTTCCGGTCCAGGGCGGCCAGCTCCGGCGGCAGCGATTCCGCCGCGATTTTCGCCCGGGCGGCGGCTTCGTCCATCAAATCCACCGCCTTGTCCGGCAGGTACCGCTCCGGCAGATACCGCTGGCTCAGGGTGACGGCGGCGGTCAGGGCCTCGTCGGTGATGTTTATCCGGTGGTGGGCCTCATACTTGGGCCGCAGCGCCTTCAAAATGGACAGGGCAGCGGCCTCGTCCGGCGGTTCCACCGTCACCGGCTGGAAGCGGCGCTCCAGGGCGGCGTCCTTGCGGATATACTTCCGGTATTCCTCATGGGTGGTGGCCCCCAGCACCTGTAACTCCCCCCTGCTCAGAGCGGGCTTTAAGATGTTGGCGGCATCGATGCTGCCCTCGGCGCTGCCCGCCCCTACGATGGTGTGCAGCTCGTCGATAAAGAGGATGACGTTGCCCATCCGCTGCACGTCCTTGATGAGCCGCTTCACCCGCTCCTCGAACTCGCCCCGGTACTTCGTCCCCGCCACCGTGCTGGTCAGGTCGATGGACATGAGCCGCTTGGACTTTAACCCCTCCGGCACCGTCCCCGCCGCGATGCGCTGGGCCAGAGCCTCGGCGATGGCGGTCTTGCCCACGCCGGGCTCCCCCAGGAGGACGGGGTTGTTTTTCGTCCGGCGGCACAGAATCTGAATCACCCGATCCAGTTCCGCCTCCCGGCCTGCCACCGGGTCCAGCTGGCCGGTTTCCGCCATGTGGGTCAGGTCACGGGAGAACTGCTCCAGCAGGCGGCTCTCCCGCAGACCTTCCCCCTCTCTGGGCTTCCTGTCCCGGAAGGAGGAGGAGCTGTCCCCGGCGGAGGCGTAGGCCTCCCGGTAGAGGGTGTGCAGGTCAATGCCGCTGCCCCCCAGGATGCGGGCGGCGGCCCCGTCCCCCTCCTTTAAAATGCCGGCCAGCAGGTGGCCGGTGCCCACGTAGCGGGAGCCGCTGCGGCAGCACTCCGAGGCGGCGATCTCCACAATGCGCCTGAGGCGGGGGGTCATCCCCTGGGAGGGGAGGCTGCCGGAGGCTCCCACCCCCACAAAGGAGGAGACCAGCTTGCGCACAGTCTCCTCCTTCAGTCCGGCGGAGGCCAGGGTGCGGGCAGCAATACCCTGGCCCTCCTCCATCAGGCCCAGCAGCAGATGCTCGCTGCCCACATAGCCGTGGCCCAGCCGCCCGGCCTCCGCCTGGGCCAGCCGCAGGGACTCCTGAGCCCGGAAGGTCAAATCACAATTCAAACGGTCTCATCCTTTCCTGATTGGTTGCCTCTATTCTATGCAGTTTTTTCCAAAACTAAACGGGAAGGGGGAGCGTTTGCGGAAAAACGTGCCGGTACCGGCTGCGTAGCGCAGACGGGTTTTCTCCCTTATGGGGCGTACAGCGGCCCGTTTCCGCCTCAGGGGAACTGCCACACGGAAGAACGTCCAGATTGTAAGGATTTGTTTCTTGCTTTGTAGGAACGCTTGTGCTAGAGTATAAGTATCCCAAGCAGGTAAATTTTTCTGGAAAACCGTGCCTGGCTGCGCCGCCGGGCCGATGGGAGGCTTCCTTATGCAGACAGAGGTACAAGAGGAAAGAAAAGAAAGTCATACCGGTTTGATTCTCGTACTGATTATCGCCATTGTGCTGGTGATCGGGGCGTTCGGCTACCTGATGGGGGCGCGCTATTACGCTACCCACTTCCCCAGGAACACCACCATCAACGGCATTGACGCCAGCAATAAGACGGCGGAGAACGTGAAGCTGGCGCTGAACAACAGCGTCCAGACCTACGTTCTGACCATTCAGGAGCGGGACGGGGTGAAGGAGACCATGATCGCCTCCGATGCGGGGATGACCTATCAGGATGACGGCGAGGTGGACGCGCTGCTGGCCGGCTACAACCCCTACGCCTGGCTGTTTGACTGCCTGTCAGAGGACAGGCACACCGTGCCCGCCCTTGTGCAAATCGATGAGGACACTGCCAGGGCCTCCATCGCGCTGCTGAATTGCTTCAATCCGGTGCTGGTGACCAGCCCGGAGGACGCCTGCCTTGTGGTGGACGGCGGGGACTATTACATCAGGGAGGAAGTCTACGGCAACCAGCTGGATGAGGACAAGACGGTGGCCCTGTTGCTGGAGGCCCTGTCCTCCGGCCAGACCTCTGTGAACCTGGACACCGAGGGCTGCTACCTCGAGCCCGCGGTCACCAGTGACGACGAAACGCTGCAGGCGCAGATGGCTCAGCTGGACGTGCTGCTGGGGGCGGAGATCACCTTTGACTTTGAGGATGACCGTATTGAAGTAGTGAATGCAGAGGTCATCGCGAGCTGGCTGGTGCAGGACGAGGACGGCAACTACAGCCTGGACAGCGATCTGGTCTATGACTGGGTGAAAACCCAGCTGGCCTATCAGTATGACACCTTCGGACTGACGCACACCTTTACCACCACCGGCGGCAGCACCATCACCCTTACCGGCGGGGACTACGGCTGGTGCATCGCCCGGCAGGACACCACGGACAAGCTCATCGCTGCGGTGGAGAACGGCGAGGTCACCGATATGGACCCGGAGTATCAGTACACCGCCAAGTCCCGGGGCGAGAACGACATCGGGGACACCTATGTGGAGATCTCCATCAGCCAGCAGAAGGTCTGGTGCTATAAGGACGGGGCGCTGGTGGTGGAGACGGACTGCGTCACCGGCAACCCCAACAAGGGCAACGGCACCCCCTCCGGTAGCGTCTGGGCCATCGACGCCAAGAAGAGCCCTGCCGTCCTGGGTACGCTGGACACCATGGGCTACGCCAGCCCGGTGAACTACTGGATGCCCTTCACCGGCAATGTGGGCCTTCACGATGCAGACGGGTGGCGCAGCTCCTACGGCGACGAGATTTATCTGACCAACGGCAGCCACGGCTGCGTGAACCTGCCCCTGAGCGCAGCCAAGCTGATTTACAACGCAGTGGAAATCGGTACGGCGGTCATCGTTTATGACTGAGCTCCGGCGCATACACAGGAGGAGTCTATGAGAAGCAAATGGATCGGGGGCGTGCTGCCCGCCCTGGTGCTGGCCGTAGCCCTGGGGGGATGCGGCAGCGGGGAAGCGGCGGAGAACGGCGGCGAAGCCTCCGTCAGCGTTCCGGCGGCGGAGTCCTCCGCCTCCGTCGGCGCCTTTCCGGAGGACGAGGACGCGGCGGAGGACGCCCCGGTCAGCAGCCAGCTGACCCCTGAAAACCTGACGGAGCAGTACGCCGCGCTGCTGGCCGGGCTGTGGGTGGAGGTGAACAGCGGCGACAGCTACTATATCAATGCCGACGCCTCCGGCAGCCTCTATCGGGCGGATGAGGAGGAGCCGGACGACTTCACCTGGAGCGTGCTGGAGGAGCAGGACGGAGAGGCGCTGCTGTACCTGTTCTTCACAGGTGCGGAGGCGGCGGAGTGCTACCTCCCCGTCCTTGACGAGGACAGCCTGACCCTCTGCGACCCGGACAGCGGGGACGTCATCCTTCTGCTCACCGTAGGGGAGACCTTCGGGTGATTGCCGCCCCGCCCCCAGAGGGAAACGTCCCCTTCCCTTACAGGCACATCCTGAGGCGCGCCTGTAAGGGTTTCGTATTCGGCGGAGGGGGCTCCTCCTTAGATAGCGTTCGCTATAGAGGATTTGTCCGGCCCTCCCACCCCTCAGTCAGCTTCGCTGCCAGCTCCCCTGAAAGGCAATGTCATCAACTTAAGGATTAAACTTCATTTATCTAAAAAAATACGCTTCCGTGCTGAAAAACAGATTAGCACGACCAATGGAAACTCAGAATGTTACCCAGCCGCCATGGGCGGCAGTCTCAGCAGGTATCAAGTCACATC
>JAJQEV010000126.1 GCA_021201475.1 Clostridiales bacterium | reverse complement strand
TCATTGGCTCCCCTGAAAGGGGAACTGGCTGGCCGTAAGGCCAGACTGAGGGGTGGAACTGCTGGACAACCTCTTTATATAAGAAGAAGCGATGTTTTTAACTTGATAACGCCACCGGAGAACAAGGCCGCAAAAAAGGCGGGGCTGGGAACCTTCCCAGCCCCGCCTTGGGGTTTACGTCCGTTTCAGGGAAACAGTTTACTTCTTGCTGTCGGAGCGGCGCTTCATCAGCAGGACAGCGCCCAGAACCACCAGGGCAATACCCGCCAGCACGACCCACAGAACCAGGCTGGTGTTGTCGCCGGTCTTGACGCTGGAGGTCTCGCTGTCGGAGCTGCTGCTGGAGGAAGAGCTGCTGGAACTGCTGGAGGAGGAACTGCTGCTGTCGTCCTCATCCTCGCCCAGGGCGGCGATGGGTACGGTGTAGGTCTCGCCGCAGACGGTGCAGGTGTAGGTGATTTCTCCGTCCTCGTCGGCGGTGGCTTCCTTCGTCACCACGCCCTCGTCCCAGGTGTGAGTACCCAGGGCCGTGATGATGGTCTTTTCCCGGCTGAGGAGGGTACCGCAGACGGTGCAGTAAACCGCCGTGTCATAGGAACCGGCCTCGGTGCAGGTGGCGGCTACCTCGTTCTCAATGACGGCCTCGCCAGCGGTGTGGCCGGTGGCGGCGACGGTCACGGTCTCCCGGCTCAGTTCTTCGCCGCAGACGGTGCAGTACACCACGCTGTCATAGGAGCCGTCCTCGGCGCAGGTAGCGGCCACTTCGTTTTCAATGACGGCCTCGCCAGCGGTGTGGCCGGTGGCGGGAACGACCTCGGTGTAGGTGTCGCCGCAGACAGAGCAGACGTAGACGTTCTCGCCGTCCGTGGTGCAGGTGACGTCGCTGGAGGCGGCCACATCCAGTTGGTAGTCATGCTCCGGCAGATTGGCCGTGCCGCCCACATAGTCCACATAGTAGCGCAGGGCAGCCAGGGCGTTGCCGTCGTTGTCGAACAGGGTCTGGTTATCGAAGGAGGAACCCTCGCTGGCGGTGATGTTGTAATCCGTCAGATAGTCGTTGGCATACTTGGTAGACCAGCCGGTGCCATTGTCCAGGGTGGAGGAGTCCAGGGCCGTCCAGGCAGGCTCCCAGTAGAACATACCGGTGCAGCCGTCGGAGTTGGCGGCGGTGTCCAGAATGGCGGTCAGCGCGGCCTCCTGCCCGGCCTCAGAGATGGCGTACAGGTTGGCGTTCATGTCGAAGTCGTCATAGGTGCTGACGGAGTTCGCCAGGCTGTCAAAGTTCTCGCTGGTGTAGGGGTAAGCGGTCTCGGCGATAAAGACCTCCTTGCCGTAGGTGCTGGCGATGGTCTCGATTTCGCTTTGCAGGTTGCTCAGGGTGCCGTGCCAGTACATATAGTAGGAGATACCCAGGGCGTCATAGTCCACCCCCGCGTCGTCCAGCAGACCGGCATACCAGGAGGGGTTGTTAGCGTTGGGGTTGGTGAAGTGGAGGGCCACCTTGATGGTGGTGCCGTACTCGTCAGAGATGGCGCGGACGGCGGAGGAGCCGGACTGGAACAGCTTGACGATGTTGGCCCAGGTCTCAGAGTTGGCATAGTCCGTCTCGGTAGTCCAGTCAACGGTTTCGCCGCAGAACCAGCCGTTGGTCTCGTTGCCAACCTGCACCATGCCCACGTTGACGCCCGCGTCCAGCAGGGTCTCCAGGGATTCATAGGTGTAGGTATAGAGGGCTTCCACCTTCTCTTCAATGTCCATATCCGCCCAGGCCTTGGGGGCAAGCTGGCGGCCGGGGTCGGCCCAGAAGTCGGAATAGTGAAAGTCGATGAGGACGGTCATGCCCGCGTCAGAGGCCCACTTGCCGATGATGGCGGCTGTTTCCACGTCGTTATTGCCGCCGCCGTAGGGGTTGCCATCCTCGTCATAGGGGTCGTTCCAGACCCGGAGGCGTACCCAGTTCACGCCGCACTCGTCATACAGGAACTCAAAGAACGCCACGGCGTTGCCCTTGGCCTGGCTGTACTCGTTGCCGTCATAGTCGTAGTACACCGCGCCGTTCGTCCAGTTGGTGTAGAAGGTGGAGAGATCCATGCCCCGCATGAAGTCGCAGGACAGGGAGCCGGTGGTGATGTCCTCGCTGGGGTCAGCGGTGGTGCCGGTGACGGTGATGGTGGCCACGTCGGTGCTTCTGCTGATTTCAGAATAGCCGGAATCCTCCAGCGTGTATGCAATGTAATAGGTACCCACAGAGGGGAAGGTGATGGTGACGCTGTTCGCCAGACCGGTGTTGGGGGAGATGGAGCAGTCAGTCAGGCCGTCGCTGTGGCCGCTTGCCCAACTGTCCGCCCAGACCCAGAGGTAAACGTCGCTCTGGTTGGTCAGGTCGATTTCCTCGCCGCCATAGGTGACGGTAATGTCAAAGGTGAGGGATTCGTTCTGCTCGCAGGTGGTGACGGAGGGGGTGATGGTGACGGCGTAGGTGTCGGTGGAGGTCCCGTCCTCCGTCACGGTGAAGGTGGTGGTGGAGAGAGCGTCCTGCACCCAGCTGCCATTCTCACAGTAGCCAACATAAATCTGATAGGTTCCGGCGGCATAGCCGCTGATGGTGTAGCTGTCGCCGCTGGTGATATATTCGTTGACGTAGGTGGTGCTCCAGTCGGAGCTTGCAATCTGCACATTGTAATACTCCGTGCTGGACGCCGTGCCGGAGAAGTTGACCGTGATGGAGCCGCTTTCCGTCATGGTAGTAGCGCTCAGTTCAGCGGTGCCGTTGACACCGGTGCTGTCCGCCGTCACGGTGAAGGTCACGCTGCCAGAGGCCAGGGTATTCCAATCGGAATCATACAACCCGGCCTGAACAGTGTAGGTTGTCCCCTCCGTGAACAGACTGGAGGACAGGGAGATGGTGGTGGAGGTGGTGCTGGAGCTGCCGTTCACCGGTGTGACCCAGTCGCTGTCGTTCTGATACCAGATAGACAGGGTGCAGTCGTCTGGGATGCTGTCGGTCGCGGTGCCGTCCACAGTGAAGGACGCCGTGACCGTCACGCTGTCGCCCAAAGCGGGAGCGGAATCGGAAACAGACAGGGACAGCTCATAGCTGGTGGCGTCGTCCTCCGTCACAGTGAAAGTGGTGGTGGAGAGCGCATCGCTCTTCCAGCTTCCGCTCTCCCAATAACCAATGTAAATCTGATAGGTTCCGGCAGAGTAGCCGCTGATGGTGTAGGTATCTCCGCTGGTGATGTTGGTATTGACATAGGTAGTGGACCAGCTGGAATCGGCGATCTGCACATTATAGTATGCGCTGCTGGTAGCCGTCTGAGAGAATGTGACCGTAATGGACCCGCTCTCCGTCATGGTGGTGCTGCTCAGGGAAGCGGTGCCGTTGGCGGCAAAGGCAGGTGTCGCCGTTGCAATCACCAGGCAAACCGCCAAAAGAGCGGAAAGCCATTTTCTCAGTTTCTGTTTCATAAAGCTCCTCCTTCAGGATGATACCGCTTACTGGTTACGCAAACGTTTGCGCACGTTGCAATTATCTTATCCTCTCTGAAGGCTTTTTGCAATAGTCATATCGACGAAAAAAAGAAAAAATGTTACAAATTTAAGGCGAGGCTGGGCAGGCAACCCGCATCCACCTGCAAAGCGTCCTGCCCCGGCGGGCAAAAAACTCCCGCTGCAGCACATTGCTGCAGCGGGAGCGAACCGCTGTTATAATCGTTTACACCAAGTTCAGCACCAGAACGGCAATCATAAACAGAGCCGCCACAACGCGGGTGATCCTCGCCAGGCGATGATCCCAGGTGTTGCCCTGGTTTTTGGCCAGGAAGGTGTCCGCCCCGCCGGACAGAGCGCTGGTGACGCCGGAATTTTTGCCGGATTGCAGCAGGACCACGCAAATCAGGAACACGGCGGCAACCACAATAATGATGCTGATAACGAATTGAGCAGTAGACATATCAGGAGACTTCCTTTCCGTACAAACCCCGCCGCTGCGGGGGAGTCATTCAAACGTGTTTATTATGATAACACAAACGCCGAAGGAATGCAAGCCCTTTTTTCTCATTTTTCGGGGAAGTTCAAGGCGCCCGGCTTCCGCCCTCCGGAATGAAAAAATACAATAGAAAAGCAAAAGAATTCTGCTTTCCTTTCTTGCCAATGCCATCGGACTGTGTTATGATAAAAGGGATGCAAAACAACACTACACAATCTGTCAAACGGAGGTTATCTCTCATGGTCAACGTTGATATTTCGTCCATTTACAATGCCGTCCCCCAGGAGACCGTGGCTGCCATGGAGCCCCGCCTGAACGCCGCCTATGACACACTGTTCAGCGGCAGCGGCGCAGGCAACGACTTTTTGGGCTGGCTCCACCTGCCTGAAAACTATGACAGGGAGGAGTTCTCCCGCATCCAGAAGGCGGCGCAGAAGATTCAGTCCGACTCCGAGGTCCTGGTGGTCATCGGCATCGGCGGCTCCTACCTGGGCGCCCGGGCTGTGGTGGACCTGATTAAAAGCCCCAACTATAACCTGAAGAAGAAGGACACCCCGGACATCTACTTCGCAGGCAATACCCTGTCCACCGACATAGTGCTTGAGACGCTGGAACTGATCGGCGACCGGGACTTCTCCATCAACATCATCTCCAAATCCGGCACCACCACCGAGCCCGCCGTTTCCTTCCGCATCTTCAAGGCCGCATTGGAGGCCAAGTACGGCAAGGAGGAGGCCGCAAAGCGCATTTACGCCACCACTGACAAGGCCCGCGGCGCGCTGAAGGGCCTGGCCGACGTGGAGGGCTATGAGGAGTTCGTGGTGCCCGACGATGTGGGCGGCCGTTACTCTGTGCTGACCGCTGTGGGCCTACTGCCCATTGCTGTGGCGGGCATTGACATCGAGGCCCTGATGCAGGGCGCGGCGGACGCCATGAACGCCTTCTCCGTCAAGAGCATGGATAACCCTGTGTTCCAGTACGTCGCCGCCCGGAACGCCCTCTACGAAGCGGGCAAGAGCGTGGAGATTTTGGGCAGCTATGAGCCTTCCTTCCGGTTTATGACCGAGTGGTGGAAACAGCTCTACGGCGAGAGCGAGGGCAAGGACGGCAAGGGCATCTTCCCCGCCTCTGTGGAGTTCACCGCCGACCTGCACTCCATGGGTCAGTTCATTCAGGAGGGCGCCCGCATCATGTTTGAAACCGTCGTGAACTTCCAGAAGCCCCACGGCGAGGTGGTCATCGGTGAGGACGCGGACAATGTGGACGGCCTGAACTTCCTGGCCGGGAAGAATTTGAAGTTCGTCTGCGACCAGGCCATGCTGGGTACCCGTCTGGCCCATGTGGACGGCGGCGTTCCCAACCTTGTGGTGAATGTGGAAACCATTGACGCCTACAACACCGGCGCGCTGATTTACTTCTTCGAGCTGGCCTGCGGCATCTCCGGCTATGTGCTGGGGGTCAACCCCTTCAACCAGCCCGGCGTGGAGGCCTACAAGAAGAATATGTTCGGCCTGCTGGGCAAGCCCGGGTATGAGGAACTGGGCGATTCCCTGAAGGCGCGGCTGTAAGGGATATCCTCCGGCAGCCCAAAACACAGCTTGCGGCGGCGCATCCGATGATCGGATGCGCCGCCGTTTTTTTGAGGTGGGGGCAGACTCGTCTTTGCCCGGTCGTGGGCCCCGCAGAGTGCCCGTCAGAGAACCGCCCCGTACGATGCAAAAAGCGTGCCAGCGGCACGCTTTTTGCAGGAATCCCTTTACGGCTCCGCCAGGAAGATGGCGTGGATCTTGTGGCAGGTGGGGCAGTACCACCCCTCATTCTGCACGTCGAAGAGGTAGGCCTTCTTGTGCTTCCTGGTGTTGAACACCAGCTCCCGCCAGCCTCCGGCGGCCTTGAAGTCGCTCTCCGGCACCCATTGAAGGCTGGGGAAGGAGGTGCTGGCGGCGTTGGTGCGGATGCGTCCGCCCAGCATGACGGTGTTGCAGTCGGGACAAATCATACCCATAGTGAACTTCCTCCTGTGAAAGATGATGAGGTCAGGGCGCGGCGCGTCACTGGCTGGTGTCGTTGCCAAGGCGGTTCAGCCGTTGGCGGATGTCGGTTCCGGCGAATGGGAAGATTTTGTAATCCCCCACGATGCGGGAGTACACCTGGGGGGAGTACCTCCCGTTTATGTCCGGCAGGGTCAGGTTGGTGGAGATGATGGTATGCCGCTCGTCCAGAAGACGGGTGTTGATGATGTTATACAGTGCGGAGCGGACGGAAGGCACCGTCAGCTCGCTGCCCAAATCGTCCAGCACCAGCAGGTCGCAGGACAGATACCGGTCGGCGGCCTCCCGAGCCTCCTCATCGCCGGAGAACTTGGCGGCCTCCATCCGGTCAAAGATGTGGATGGCGGAGTCATAGACCACGCTGCACCCCTGGGCGGCCACCTCCCGGGCAATGCAGACGGAGAGGAAGGTCTTGCCCAGCCCCGGCTCACCGGTGAAGAACAGGTTCCGCACCGGGAAGGTGCGGAAGGAGGCCGCATAGGCCAGGCAGAACTGATAGGTGGCGTCCATCTGGGCCTGATATTCCGGCGGGTAGTAGTCCTTCCGGAAGTCCTGGAAGGATTGACCCCGCAGGTTCATCATGCTGGTCATCTGCCGCACCTGCTCCTCCTCGCAGAGGGCCCTCAGGCAGTCGCACATCCGGCTGCCTTTCCACCCCCGGTCGCCGCATTTGGGGCAGAGGGGCTGCTCGTTCAGGGCGTCCTCGGCGTAGCCGATGCTTTTCAGCAGCGCACCCCGCTCCTGCTTCAGGGCGGTGTGCTGCTCCCGGAGGGCCTGGATGGCGGGGGCGGGGTCGGCCCCTTGCCGGAGGGCGGCGGTGGCGGCCCGGGCCACCGTGGCCCGGAGCTGCCGGTCGATGTCCCTGACCCGGGGCAGGCGGCGGTACACGTCCTCCCTGCGGCGGGCGTACTCCTCCTCGTGGCGCATCCGCCGGGCCTCGTACCGGGCGGTGGCGTTATGAATGATTTCAGCGTTATAAGTAGCCATGGCGGCACTCCTCTTCCAGGGCGGGGCTTCCCCTCAGCGCGGCCCTTTCGGGGCATCGTCCTGGGGGACGTTCTTTAAAAAATCCATGATCCATTGGGTCTGCCTGACGGACTGCTCCGCCTGCCGGGCCTTCTCCTCCGCCGTAGGCTCCGGCCTGGGCTGGGCGGGGGCCGGCGCGTTGGGGACGGGCCGCTTCCCGCCCTTCCGGGAATTGAGCTGCCGCTCCGACTTGGCCTGGGACAGGGTGTGGAGGCCCTTCTCGTGCCAGCTCTGGAGGATTTTGTTGCAGTAGCTCCAGGAGAAGCGGCCCGTGTTGGTGACGGTGATGTCATAGGCGTAGGCCACCGTTTCCGGCGGAAAGCCCCATTCCACCCATCGGGTCAGGTGCTGCCGCTCCCCATCCGTAGGCTCCCGGCCCGCAACGTGGCAGGCCGCCATTAGCTGGCCGATTTGGGTCTGCATCAACTGATCCTGTTTCAGGAAGGCTTCCACCGCGTCCAGGTTGTCAATCCCCCGCTGCTTCCAGTAGTAGGCTTTGGAGCGGATGACAGTCATAGAGGGGCGGCGGCCGGGACCGTACTGCTTCTCATAGCACTCGATCTGCCACTGCACCAGCGTCAGAATTACGTCCGGCGGCAGGGCCAGGTAGTCCAGCAGCTCATAGAGCAGCTTCAAGTCCCGCAGCCCCAGCTTCTTCCCCAAAGCCCCCTCCACCAGATGCAGGAGCTGGGCAAACGCAGTGTCCGGCTGCTCCAGCACCTCGGTGATGTCGGCGGTGGAGTACTCCGGAGCGTTCTCCTTGTCCGGCGGGGCGGAGGCGGTCTTCAGGGCAGGCGGGGCGGCGTCCTGCCCCACCAGCCCCAGTTCCCGGAGGTGGAGGAGGGCGCTGTCCAGCCGCAGCCGCTCCCAGTGGGTATCCCGCAGCACCTCCTGGGGGTCATAGAAGCCGTTGTGCCGCAGGAGGTACAGGTAGAGGAGGGCGGCGTCTCCGCTGCCTTTGGCAATCAGCGCGTCCACCGTGCCGGGGGACAGCACCACAACATCCTGATGCAGCTCTATTAACTTTTGCATGGGGCGGTCGCCTCCTTTGCGGGGGTTGCCTACGGTGGCAATGTATAAGACAACGCGGCAGTTTAAGGGGATTGTACTCCTTAGACAAGGTTTGATAAAGGAGATAGGTTTTGCCCTCCGGGCGGGCCTGACTACCGCCTACTGACCCTTTACGGTATCCTCCTCGGACAGTGACCCTCGCCAGCATAGCTGGCATCGGTTTCCGGCTAAAAATGTGCCGCTGGCACATTTTTGGACGCCGTAAATTGCTCCGCCAAGAAATAGGGGAAAGAAGGCGGCTCAAGGGGGAGCTTCGGGGACTCGCTCCCCCTTAAGAAACCCCCTCCTATCCCACTGTGGGCTTCGCCTTATCCCTCAATCAGGTGGTCTATCCCGTTAGAGACGATGTGATTTCTCACTGGTGAGACTGCCGCCCATGGCGGCTGGCAGGGATTGCCGTTCCGCCCTTGCCGTTGGCGGGCGGAACGTGCAATTTTATTATCCAACGGTGGATAACATCTGGCCGTACGGCTACGTGATTCCCCTCAATCAGGGATAGATTGCAGCTTTTAGTAGATGGCATTGCCTTTTCGGGGCGGCGTGGGACGGGGCCGCCCATCGTGTAGCCATTATACACTGATTTTCCAAAAAGGTAAAGCGCCTCAGGGCATTTTGCGGGGGCGGGGACAGTTACGCCGTTTTGCTGGCGGGGAGGCCCCAGGGAACGTAAAATACCGGACTGCTGCACGGGGTTCCGTGCGGCAGCCCGGCGGGTTTTTCTGTCACTCCGCCTGAAAGGGGTGGACAAAAATGCTTTTCAGCTCAGATTCCAGCGTCCTGGTGCCCAGATACAGCAGAACCTGGCTCAGCGTAATGACGGCGGCACAGACAGCGATAACGCGGCTGCGCCGTTTGTTCTGTTCCTTCACAGTGCAATCCTCCAGTTGAACATGATACAGATCTATTTTCCATGTGCGGCGGTACGGTCAGGGTTCCGGCGGGGTTTCCCGGGAAATGGAACCGGCCAAACCTCCCTGTAGCTTCCCTGCGAAATGGATGAACTGCCCGATTTTGGCTCGCTCGACCGTATCCACGCCCTGTTTCTCCAGCTGCATTCCGGTTCCGGTTTCCTGATACTCATTATAAAAGCCTTTCCCAATTTTGTCAAGGAAAGCCGGTTCCGCCCGCAAAGAAAGAAAACAGCTTCGGACGGGAAAGGCCGGTTCCGGAAGCTGTTTCAGGAGTCCCTTATGTTTTTTGCTGGAAGCTGGTGCCGCAGTTCCGGCACGTCACATGAATTTTCCCCTTTCCCTTGGGCACCCGGAGGGTTTGGCCGCAGCTGGGACACTTGAAGTACTTATAGTCCTTATCGCCCATCTGGCGGCGCATCCGCTTGAAGGACTTGGTGATGGGACCGGTCTTTTCCAGAAGCCAGTCGTTCTCCTTCCGGCGGCGATCATAGTTCCGGCTCATCATGCGGAAAATGGCATAGATAATCGCCGCATAACTCAGGGTTCCAAGGATGGTCTGCACGACTGCCACTTGAATCAGTGCGCTGAGCAGCCACAGCACCAGGCAAATCACCATCAGGCACAGATTGAGCTGATCGGAGCCATAGCGGCCATACATAAATTTGCGCAACGCAGAACCGATTCTATCCAAAAAGTTACGCATGATTGGACGTCTCCTTTCCTCTACCAGACAGAGGTTTTCAATGACATAATGATAGCGCATTCCGGAAGAAAGGTCAATATTTGAATCGTAAACGAATTGTAAATAGTGGTTTGCCAATGGTGGGCTGTCCCGCCGGAGGGCGCACCATACAAAACCGCTGCGGGGAACCTTCCCTCAGGAAGGGTCCCCGCAGGGAACGCGATTGGCCGCCGGAGGGCGCTGCCCCTCCTCACTCGCTGAGGACGGTGCCATCCGCCAGGGTGATGGTGTAGCCGTTATAGTTGATGGTGCCGTTGTTCGTCAGGCTGGTGATGGTGCAGTCTCCGGTCAGGGTCCAGGTGCAGCCCTCGTCAATGGTGACGACGGCGTTATCCTCCACGGCGTCGCCGCCCTCATCGTTTTCCACGATGTTGATGGTGCCGGTCAGGATGGAGCCGCCCGTCAGGGTGATGTCCAGGGTGGAGACGGTGTCCACCGCGATATCGCCCTCCAGGGTCTGGCCGTCGGCGGTGAACTCCACCTGGGCCCCGTTAGACCCCGCGCTGCCCCAGCCCCGGCTGCCGCTGTTGCCGGACACCAGCAGGAGGTAGCCGTCCTCCTCATTGTTCACGATGTCCACGCCGGACAGGGTCAGGATGCAGTGGGTGTTGGTGACGTAAATCACGTCCCCGTTGTTGCTGGTCAGCGTGCCGCCGGTCATGGAGAAGGTGGAAGTGCCCACGTCCGCATCACCGGACATGGACTGATAAATCATCACGGTGTGGACGTTCTCATCGGAGCTGGTGCCCTCGGTGTCACTCATGTTGCCGGACACGTCGCAGTCGGTGAGCGTAATGGAGTTGGCCCCCTCAATAACCAGAGCCTCGGAGTTGTTGGCGGTGAGGTCAGCGTTGCTCACCGTGATTTCCGCAGTGGAGTAGACCGCCGGGGAGTTGTAGCCGTTGGTGGTGTAGGTTCCCCCGTCCACGTTCACCGTGCCGCCGCCCCGGTCGGAGCGGATGGCGGCGGAGGAGCTGCCGGAGGTCTCCACCGTCAGGTTGGAGGCGTTGGTGGTGCCGCCGCCGGTGGTCTGGATGCCGCCGGAGTTGTCGGCGGTGGTAGTGATGGTGGAGTCAGAGATGGTCACTACGGTGCCTTCGCCGTAGCTGAATACGCCGTTGCCGTTCTGGGCGGAGGAGGTCACGGTGGCGTTGGTGATGGTGACGTTTGCCCCGTCAGTGGCCAGCAGGGCGGCGTTCATGCCGTAGAAGTCGCCAGTTTCCGTATCGGAGGTGGCTCCGGCGGACTTGTCCACGGTGATGCCGTCCAGGGTGACGGTGGCCCCGTCCACCCGAAGGGCGTTCTCATCGTCGCCGGTGGAGGTGTAGGTCTCGCCGGAATAGTCCCCGTCCGCGTCCAGAGTGGTGGCGGCGGTCAGCGCCACCACGGTGACAGAGGAAACCTCGCCGTCCTCGTCAAAGGTGATTTGGAGGATGTCGTCCACAGCCAGGTCGGAGGCGCTGCCCTCTGACCCGTCGGACAGGGTAACGGTCACGTCGGTCAAATCCACCTCCAGGGTGTCCTCCCCGGCGGTGAAGCTGCTACCCATACCGCCCATGTCGCCGGAGCCGCCGCCTGTCATGCCGCCGCCTTCGCCGTCAGGCATTTCCGGGGTGGTGCCGCTGCCGTCGGCCATCTCGCCGCCCGCGCTGTCGGGCATCTCAGGCATGGTGCCGCTGCCGTCCGCCATCTCGCCGCCCTCGCCGTCAGGCATTTCCGGGGTGGTGCCGGAGCCATCGGCATCGCCGCCGGGCATCTCGCCGCCGCCCTCGCCATCGGACATCTCCGGCATGGTGCCACTGCCATCGGCATCGCCGCCGGGCATCTCACCGCCGTCATCGTCGGGCAGTTCCCCGCCGCCAAAGCCCTCGGATTCAGCCAACTCGCCCAGTTGGAGGGTAACGGTGGCACCGTCGATGGCGGTGATCTGGCCGGTGACGGTGGTGTTGCTGTACTCTGTTACAGCCTCCACCTCCGCCTGGAGGGAGGAGCCGCTCTCTTCGGAGGACTGGTCGGTGGTGGAGCCGCCGCAGGCGGCCAGGGACAGAGCCAGCGCCAGGGCGCAAAACAGGGCGGTAAAGCGTTTCAGTACTTTCATTATGAATGGGCTCCTTTCTGCATCATGGGTGCATGAACATGGGAATAGTGCCTGGGTTAGCATGGGGCTGTCGCCTCATTACCGCTGCTATCATAAAGGTCGAACTTGAAACGTAGCTGAAAGAAATAAAAACAATTTGTTACGAACTGGGAAAATTTCCCCCGCTTTGCGGGTCCTGTCCCGCGCCTGAAAAATCTTTCGCCGGATAAACCGGTAAACGCAGAGTGGGGCAACAACGCAGGGGGGCTTCCCCGGATAAGCATTGGGAGCAGAAACGGTGGCCCATCAGTGCCGTGGCGTGCCCCTCCGGAGATACCTCCTACAGGGCCCTGTTCCGAAATCGCACAGCCAGCACCCCGCAAATCACCGCCGGGATACCGCACACGGCCGCCCCCTGGGTCAGCATATAGGCCAGGGCATACTCCTCCCCGGCGGCCAGGGCCTCCTGCCAATCCTGGATGCAGAACCACACGCCCAGCACCAGCAGCACCGTCAAAATGCCGCACACAATGGCGAAGATGCGGGCGGCGTTGTGATACCATCGCTTTTTCTCCGGCTTCATCCGCGATACGCTCCTTTCCCAGTCGGGCCGGAGCGGCTGCCCCAGTTTGGCCCTTGGATGATGATACCTTATTATAGCAGGCGGCGGACGGCTTTTCCACTCCTTTTTCCCGGCTGTCATGGAAATCAATTTTCCGGTCTAATGTGCCAAAGAAACCCCTCAGTCTGGCCTTGCGGCCAGCCAGCTCCGCCGTCAAGCGGCATTTCCGCTGCGCTCCCTACCCTTTCAGGCAATGTCAGCAATTTAAGGGGATTACGCTCCTTGGGCAAGGATACTATAAGGAAATAAAGCGTTTGCCCTCCCGGCGGGCCCTATTTCTTGTCCCGCCAAGAAATAGGGGAAAGAAGGCGGCTCAGGAAGGGGCTTCGGGGCCTCGCCCCTCCCTAAGAACCCTCCCCCTATCCCGCTGGCGG